>CAJJQT010000171.1 GCA_905193995.1 uncultured Porphyromonadaceae bacterium
GTAGGTCTCCGCTGAGGACGTAACGGTATATGCCGGCTTTCTTCATTATCTCATCGTCCTCCATGAGGTCATGTATTTGCTTTTCAAGTTCGGCAGTATCGTAGGTGTTATCTCCGAACTCGTCATACATCGCACCCCAATCGAGACCTTTCATCTCTCGGCGATATTTCGGGAAAGTCGAGCGAATCCATGTGATAATTGCCACGAAATAAGCCCACAACTTGTTGGCATTGGGGTCAAACTGATGTAGAGCCATATATTCGTCAACTTTGGCAATACCATCATGGCGAGCCGCCCATTTAAGTATAGTCGCGAGATATGCCTGTTCGATGGCGTTGCCGTTAAGATAATCGGCTCCCATCTTATAAGCCGGACAACCATTCTTGGAAAAATGTCTGCGTGCATCGGAAACGAACGGCCCGGTATAGACTGCATTTAGCAGTTCTTGATCAAGAAGTTTCTCGCCGGCGATATTGATAACTCTGAACCAATCGAGCTTCTCTTTGTCGCTACCCTCGCAGAAATAGACCGTCAGTTCATAGTTGAAGAACTTCTCCTGCTCATCTTTGGTCAGGGTAGAGAAATAAAGTGTCCCACGGTCAGGGTCTTCAATATTGAATCCATGAGTACGGAACTCGCAAATCGACAAGGTGCGCTGTTGACCATCAATCATCTCGAAATTACCGTCTTCGCCGACACTCCAATACATGATGTTAAGCGGGAAGCCCTTCAGAATAGTATTGACGACTGCTTGTTGTTGTTTCACATCATAACGAAATTCTCGCTGATATGGGGGACGAATATCTAATTTTCCGCCATATCCCTTGACACCGGTGTCCGAGTCATTGGAATAGCCCTCGATAAGATCGGCTATCTTTATGGATTTTAGTTCTATTTTCATGGTTTATTGTTTTCTGCGGATGATAATACGCGAATAAGGACGGCTTACTTTGCCATCAACTCTCAGATATAATGACATCATATTTGGAGAAACATGTGATCTATTTCCCTGTGCCCTTAAATTTTGAACTGCATCGGCACCCATCGGCTGAACTCCTATGGATTTTAACCAGTCTCCATCACCTGCATTTCCAATGATTTCAAATTGATCCGGGTTGTATTTGTCAAGAAAAGTAACAGGCACTCCCATTTTATCATAGTAATCCATCGGAATCTCGGATGTCTTGGCTACATCAATAGCGTCATAATTCTCATAAGTCGGGTATTCTTCGGGAGAGTATGATTTATAAAGGATTAAATCTTCATGTCGTTCTTTATAATCAAGATTAGTATACCAACGAACTCCTTTTACTCTAATATATTTTCTTCCTGATTCGTCTATTCCACAACCCGCCGCGTTAAGCTCATAGTCATCAGGCACCCAAAACTTTCTATCTCCACTATGAATACTTGCTCCTAACCAAATCTGATTGTTCATAATCAAAGGGAAAATCTCCTTACAAGCGACCGTATTAATGTTCCCGATTATTAAGAACTTTTTTTCGTATTTGATAAGCTGGGCAATATATTCGCGAAACAGCGAAAAGGGTGGATTGGTGACAACAATATCAGCCTCTTTGAGAAACTCGATGCACTCGGCAGAACGAAAATCTCCGTCGCCTTTAAGCGGCAATACTTCGATTTCCTTGTCATCGGGAATATGATTACCGTTCTTGTCTCCCTCATATATAAGATAAACCGCCTGTTCACTCGTACCTTCGGAAAAAAGATTAACGTCCTGATTCTTATAGCAGGTAGCAATCAGTTTCTTCAAGCCGAGAAACTCGAAGTTGTAAGCAAAATATTTGAAGAAGTTACTGACACGAGGGTCATCACAGTTACACAAGACCGTCTTACCACGGAAATGCCCGCGGTAATGACGCAGCTCATTATTTATATCTTCAAGCTGAGTATAAAACTCATCTTTCTTGGCTTCCTTAGCCTTATTGAGATTCTTGTTAGCCATTATCTCTTGGGAAGAGATTTTTTTCTTGGCTAATTCACAAATTATCAACTTCTATCCAAATTGCTCTTACATGGGTAGCATTAAAATAGAGTTTCGACTAAACATTTATGTATTTATACGGGGAGCGATAGCGCAGATATTGGGTTTTATGACTATATTTGCATTTCAATTAAGTAACTCTTCCCAAGAGATTTGACTTATATAATGGGAGAGCATACGTGCGCTAAGCGTGTCGAGGGGTTGTACCGAGTCTTATGATGACCGGGGGAGCGGCGAACGGCTCAGCAAAAAAAGTGCAAAATTATTTTCAATTTATATTGTGTATTTAAAATTTATATTGTAACTTTGCAGCGTAATTGATTTGTGACCTTTATTTATTAACCTTTACTTAATTATTTATTAACCTGACTTAATCTAATACAGCCCTATGAAGCAAATTCGACCGCCGAATGCCCCGGTTTTCTGAAATTCGGGCATACCGCAGTACTCCGATCCAGGTGCCGGAAGAACGTCATCGGACGAAGCTCAACCGTAATTCGCTGTACCACGTTGGTTTCGATGCTTCGCCCGGCGGCCGACCGAACGCAAACCGTTTCGACTCCCCTGCACGTATCCCCCGAATCCCGAGACTCAAATACCCTTAATTATACCTCATAATCCCCAATCGAACATTGACATTTTGTTTTTATTTGCCACGGAAGGTTTTGGCGATCTGGTTGGCGGCCCGGGAGATGGCGCCGCGGATGTCGGTGGAGGGGCCAGCGACTCCGAGGGTGGTGAAAGCGCCGCGGCACGACACGACGGGACGCCCTGTGGCGAAGTCTAAGAAGTTGACCGTCACTATGGTTTCCTCGGGCTGTATGCTTACGCCGTACTTGACCAGAAGCAGCTTTTCCTGCTGCGCGGGCGTCAGTTCGTAGATGCGGAAGTCGCTCACGAGCTGCAGCCCGGATTCCTCGACGGCATCAAACA
Organism: uncultured Porphyromonadaceae bacterium; assembly: GCA_905193995.1. Classification (GTDB taxonomy): domain Bacteria; phylum Bacteroidota; class Bacteroidia; order Bacteroidales; family Muribaculaceae; genus CAG-873. The sequence continues at coordinate 2,939 of CAJJQT010000171.1, forward strand.
GCTGGATTTCATATTCCATCAGCTCGGCCGGAATGTGGTATGAGTCGTTGTTGATTATCGAGGCATACTGATATTTCGACAGATCGACGTTATGCGACACGGTCGATCGTGAAGAGGTGCATGATGTCGCGATCAGTCCGATAAAAAGTAAAAATGCGAATATTGTCTTATTCATATACATGGTCTATAAATGGTTGTTTGATAATTATTTGCGCAGAAGCAGCCCGTCGGGTGTGATGTGGAGCGGCGATTCGGGAAAGTCGGCCATCGACATGCGGCCGATCAGCGCGGCGGCGCGGTGTGTGCTGTCGGGCTGCGGGCCTCGGCCGCGGACCTGGACGAACGAGTGGATCCGGCCTTCGATGAAAGAGCCGTCGCGGGCGATGCGCACTTCGGGCAGCGGAGCCAGCCCGCAGTTGCCGGCTACGGAGATGCGGTAGGGCGTGCAGAAGTTGCCCAGGCTGTACATGATCAGCCGGTCGCGGTAGAGTTCGGCACCGCGCGGCACGTGTGGGCCATGACCGAAGACGAGGTCTGCTCCGGCATCAACGGCGGCGCGGGCGAATTCGGCCACGTTGCCGCGCTGTTCGCCGACGTAGATTTCCGGCTCGAACGGCACGTGGGTGAGCGAGCCGCCCTCGGCGCCGCCGTGGAACGACACCACGACGATGTCGCACTGCCCGTGAAGATCCTGCACTACGCGGCGCAGCTCGTCGAGGTCGGTCACGTCGAGGTTATTGTCGCCGTGGCCGAACTGGGTCACGCCGATCTTCAGTCCCTTGCGCTCGAAGACGGCCGTCTCGCAGCTGTCCTTCAGCCCTACGACCGACAGCCCGGCGCCGCGGATCGTGGCCATGGTCGACGAGCGCCCGGGCTGCCCGAAGTCGTTGATGTGGTTGTTGGCGATGCCGAGCACGTCGAATCCGGCCTCGTCGAAACGGTCGACGAAGTCGAGCGGCATGCGGAATATGAAGTAGGTGTTGGGATTGGTCACGGGGCGGCGGCGTCCGGGCCCTTCGAAAAACGAGCCCTCAAGGTTGGCGCCCGCTATGTCGACGCGCCGCGTTATCTCGCCGACGTGCTCGAAGAGCCGCCGGCCGCGGTCGGCCGGCAGGTGTGTGCCTGTCAGCGAATCGGGGAAGGTGGTTCCGAGCATCATGTCGCCGGCAAAGGCGAATGTCAGTGTTGCCGTGTCGGCTGCAGCCGCGGCAGTCATCGGGACAGAGTCGGTGTCTGGAGTCGGCGACTGCGTCGAGGCTTCGGAGGCTGATCCGGCGCAGGCGGCGAGCACAGCCAGGCTTACGAGGGGGAGGAAGATTTGTCGCATGGTCGGAAATCGTTGAATTCGGAGTTGAAAGACACACCGCTGTAGACGCGGTCGAGAATGCCGGAGGCGGCCGCATCGGCGATGCCGCCGCTCTGCAGGCGCCCGTCGGCTATCACCCACAGGCGGTCGGCCACGGCCATGGCCGGCGCTATGTCGTGGGTCGACAGCACTACGGCCACACCCGAGCGGGCCACGGCGCCGAGCAGCTGCATTATCTCGTAGCGGGCGGCCACGTCGATGATCTGCTGGATGCGGTCCACGTTGGAGGCAAAGGTGGTCACGATGATCCGTTCCTTGCATCCCTTGAAGAGCTCGTCAAAGCTGGCGCCCACCGCCCGCTCCGACCGGGTGTGGCCGGGGCGCTCCACGTTGGTGGAGTCGGCCAGCAGGGCCAGCACGCCCTCCTTGCCCAGCTCGCCCAGGCGGGCCAGGTCGATGACCTCCCCGTCAATGGGGGTGGAGTCGATCTTGA
>CAJJQT010000172.1 GCA_905193995.1 uncultured Porphyromonadaceae bacterium
CGGCTCTCGCAACAGGCTTCACATCCTGCGAGGAAGACCGCGACCCTGTATACCAGGCGCCGACCGAGTTCAAGCTCAACGTGCCCCAGATGCAGGACCAGTACATAGAGCTCTCCGACGCTCGCAGCAGCGTGCTGGAGTTCACCTGCTCGCAGCCTGACTACGGCTACTCGGCCGTAACCCAGTACTCGATGCAGATGGCTGTCGACGAAGCCTTCACAAACTATGTCGACCTCGCCACCGTCAACGCAACCTCCGCCAAGCTGCAGGTCAAGCAGTCCGACGTCGCTCTGGGTCTGCTCCAGCTCCAGGGCGTGGAGGATCAGGATGGCTATGACGCCCTCTACGGTGCCGGACAGACTGCCAAAGTCTACTTCCGCGCTGTGGCTCAGCTCACCGGCGTCGAAAGCTCGCTGATCACATCAAACGTCGTTTCGTACAACACCCTGCGTCCCTACTTCGCAGTGCCCGTGCCCGGCTTCATTTACCTCGTCGGCGCACCCGAAGGCTGGGCCGGCCCGACCGAGGGCAACGCTGCCCACTACGCCGACTGGCGTCTGTTCGAGCCCGCCAACGGCATCGGCTCGAAGGTCTACAGCGGTGTGTTCGATATCCCCGCCGGCAGCGCCATGTTCCGCTTCTATACCCAGCTCACCGGCTGGGATGCCGACTCCTACGGCTCGCAGGTCGATGACAATTCCATCGACGTCGAGATGGTAGGCGGCTCGCTCAGCACCGTCGCCGTCAAGGGTAAGGGTTCGTTCAACTTCCCCAACTGGGCAGGCGGCAAGATGACCATCGTGGTCAACATGTCCGACATGAACAACATCCTCGTCGACTTCTACGAGGGCGACCATAATGTCACGGTCACCAAGTACATCTACCTCGTAGGCTCCATCTCGGGCTGGAAGGCTCCGGGCATCGAGAACGAGGCCGACTATAAGAACTACCGCCTCGCCGACACCGGCGAAAGCGGCATCTACACCGGCACGTTCACCGCTCCCGCAGGCCATGTCAACTTCCGCTTCGCTCTCGAACTCAACGAGGACGGCTGGGACAACACCACCCAGATCGGTCCTCAGGAAGCCGACGGCGACGTTGCCAGCGAATTCACCGGCGGTGTCTTCAACGGCGGCTATGTCAGCGGCAAGGGCAACTGGGCCTTTGAGCTGGCCGAAGAGTCGACCATCCAGATGACTGTGGACACAAACACCAAGACAGTCAGCTTTGCATTAAAGTAAATAACTGCCGCTCCGGCGGAGCCGCTCCCGGGCGGCTCCGCGCCGGACGGTAATAAAACCTGATACAACAGATATGAAAAAATATGCAATCTATGGTCTGACCGCTCTGCTGAGCTTCGGCTTCGTCTCCTGCGACAACTACGAGGAGCCGAATCCCGCCCCCCAGACCAATGCCCAGGGCACGGTGCTCAAGGCCGATGAAGTCACCGTCGCCACCGCCCTCACCGACGGGGAGACATACGACCTCAAGGGCCTCAACGACGCCAACGAGAGCATTGTCCTGGCTACCGTCGCCGCTCCCAACCTCGAGAACTACAGTTACAAGGCCGTAGTCGAGATGTCGAAGGACGCCTCTTTCTCCAACAGCGGCTCGTTCGAGGCTACTGTTGAGCCCGCCAACGAGGAAGCGACCCTCTACAACATCGTCGCAGCCCCCGATGCCCTCCAGGGTGTCTACTACAAGACTATTTCGAAGGGTCCCAAGGCCAAGGAAGTACAGCTCCGCTACAGCCTCTATACCGTTGGCGGCGACGCCGCTGCCAAGCAGGAAGCACGCATCGGCGGCCCCGACACATACTACGGCCCCTTCGCCATGACAATCCTTCCCTTCCCGAGCGATCTCGTCATCGAGGACAACTACTACCTCGTCGGCACCGCCTGCGACTGGGAGGTTGCCAAGGCCATCAAGCTCAACCACTCCGACCTGAGCCCGTATGACGATCCCGTATTCACCTTCAAGTTCGACGTCACCGAAGGCTGGTGGTGGAAGATCATTCCCGAGTCGACCTTCGTCACCGGCGACTGGGCTTCGGGCCCCAACTCGCAGTTCGGCGTCGAGGTCAACGGCGACGAATCGCTCACCGGTATCCTCGTGGCCCACGACGGCACCAACGAGCCCAATGCCGGCTGCCTCAACGTCACCGGTCCTTACCTGCTGACCATCAATATGGAGGACATGACCTACGACTTCTCGCTCGCCATCGAGTGCCTCTACACTCCCGGCAACTCCAATGGCTGGAGCCAGACCGCCTCGCAGCTGCTGACTACTGTCAACTACAGCGACTACTTCGGCTTCGCACACCTCAACGGCGAGTTCAAGTTCTGCTCCGCTCCCAACTGGGACGGCATCAACTTCGGCATGGGCGGCGCTGAAGGTCAGCTCTCCAACGACGGCGGCGCAGGCAACATCAACGCCGGAGCCGACGGCCTCTACTGGGCCCAGGCCAACATCTCGTCGCTCACCTACGCCCTGACTCCCGTCACCGCAGTAGGCCTCATCGGCGACGCGACCCCCAGCGGCTGGGATGCTGCAACCAATCTGACCCCCTCGGCCGACTTCCTGACCTGGACCGGAACCATGACCCTCAAGGCCGGTGAGTTCAAGATCCAGTGCAACAACGGCTGGGATATCCAGATGGGCGGCGCTGCCGACTGCCTCGTCACCAAGGCCGAGGACGGCAATCCCGCCAACATTCCTGCTCCTGCCCCCGGCACCTACAAGGTCACCGTTCACCTCGACCAGCTGCCCTACACAGTCACATTCGAGTAATCCTCATTACATGAATATCAAAGCGCCCGTGGCCACTTCGCCACGGGCGCTTTTTTTGCCTCATCTTGCCTGTATCACGATTTTTTGCTATCTTTGCGCCATATTTCGTACGAATGAACGCCTTAGACACCATCAAGATACAGCTCCGGAGCGACATCGAGCGGCTCAATGCCCTGATACGCACCCGTTTGTCGTCCGGTAATCCGCTGATGGATACCGTCATCGAAGGCTATCTCACATCCAAGGGCAAGCAGATCCGTCCGATACTCGTGATGCTCTGCGCCGGCATGTTCGGCTCCGTCGACGAGCGCGTCCTCAACGCCGCCGCCGCCGTCGAGCTCCTCCACAATGCCTCGCTTATACACGACGACGTCGTCGATGACTCCAAGCTCCGCCGCAACCGTCCTACCGTCAACGCCGTGTGGGACAATCACATCGCCGTCCTCGTTGGCGATTTTTTTGTGTCGACCTCCCTTCAGCGCGCCATCGCCACCGGCGACGTCCGCATCGTCGAGGCTATCGGCAATTTGGGAAAATTGCTTTCGCTCGGCGAGATCGACCAGATCTACAACGCCCGCGAGCACACACAGTCCGAGGCTTCATACTTCAAGGTCATCGACCATAAGACCGCTTCGCTCTTCGTGGCCTGTGCCCGCGTAGGCTGCTATGCCGTCGACGCTCCGGCCGACGCCACCGACACCCTCGCCGAAGTGGCGCGCCTGCTCGGCCTCTGCTTCCAGATCCGCGACGACATCTTCGACTACTTCGATGACGGCAAGGTAGGCAAGCCCACCGGCAACGATCTCCGCGAGGGCAAGATCACCCTGCCGCTGCTCCACATCCTCGAATCCGGCGAAGCCCCCGAGGCCGAAGCCATGCTCGCCTCTCAGGGCATTCCCGAACTCGACGATGCCCAGATCGCCGAGCTCACCCGCCTGGCACGCGAACGCGGCGGCATCGATTATGCCTACACCCGCATGGCCGCCCTCCGCGCCGAGGCCCGCGCCCACCTCGACCGCCTGCCCCGGTGCGACTCATCCGCCCAGCTCGCCCGCCTCTTCGACTTCATCATCTCCCGCGAATACTAAAGGAAAGCCGGCTGCGCCGCCCTTGGAAAGCAGGCTTTCTAGCCTGCGGCGAACCGCGGATGCCAGGAAAGCAGGCTTTTCAGCCTGCGCGTTGCCGATGGCGTGGGTAAATACTACTGCTGTCGTATGCGCAGGCTTTCTAGCCTGCTCTTCATGCTCTCCATGCCTTTTGTTCTTTTAAATTCTTTCGTTCTTCTGTCTTTTTTCGTATCTTTGCGGCGACTTATCACATTTTTTACTCAGTTATTAATACCATGAGAAATTTCAAAAGTCTGCTCGCCGCGACTTTCGTACTTGGTGTGTCGGCGATGTCGCACGCCTCGACTTTCATCGGCGACCGCGCAGACTTCCGCGACGAGACTATCTACTTCGCCATGACGACGCGGTTCTACGACGGCGACCAATCCAACAACACCTACTGCTGGGACGGAATCAACAACGTCAGGGATCCGGAATGGCGCGGCGATTTCAAAGGCCTCATCGAGAAACTCGACTACATCAAGGCCCTCGGTTTCACCGCTGTGTGGATCACGCCTGTAGTTGAGAACGCCTCGGGCCTCGACTACCACGGCTACCATGCCATCAACTTCTCGAAGGTGGATCCACGCTATGAGAGCTCGGACTGCAAGTTCCAGGACCTGATCGACGCCGCACACGCCCGCGGCATGAAGGTGGTGCTCGACATAGTGCTCCAGCACACGGGCAACTTCGGCGAGGAGCGGCTCTGTCCGATGTTCACCAAGGACTATACACAAAATCTGTCGAACATCCACAAGTCGATGCTCTTCCACCCCGACTCGAAGCTGCCGGCCAACTACAATTCGCTGCAGCCGGGCGCACAGCACG
>CAJJQT010000173.1 GCA_905193995.1 uncultured Porphyromonadaceae bacterium
TTCGGATTCGGGACCTTCAAAGGTAACCAGGAGGCGATAATCCGGAGCCTGCTTGCCGGAAGAGACACCTTCGTGCTGATGCCCACCGGCGGCGGCAAGTCGCTTTGCTATCAGCTGCCTGCCCTTCTGATGGACGGGACTGCGATTGTGGTGTCGCCGCTGATCGCCCTGATGAAGAATCAGGTCGACGCTATGCGCAATTTCAGCGAAGACGATTCCATAGCGCATTTCCTCAATTCGTCGCTGACCAAGGTTCAGATCGACAAAGTCAAGGATGACATCATTTCGGGCCGCACAAAGCTGCTTTATGTGGCCCCGGAGTCGCTCACCAAGGAAGAGAACATCGAGTTTTTAAAACACATCACAATTTCGTTCTATGCCATTGACGAGGCGCACTGCATCTCGGAATGGGGCCATGACTTCAGACCCGAATACCGTCGCATCCGCCCCATAATAAATGAGATAGGACAACGGCCGGTAATCGCCCTCACGGCGACGGCCACCCAAAAGGTACAACACGACATACAGAAGAATCTGGGCATGCAACAAGGCGCAGCGGTATTCAAGTCATCGTTCAACCGTCCGAATCTATACTATGAGGTCCGGCCCAAGACGAAGAACACCGACCACGATATCATCCGATTCGTGAAGCAGCATGCGGGAAAATCGGGCATTATTTACTGCCTGAGCCGTAAGAAAGTCGAGGAACTCGCCGAGCTGCTGTGCGTGAACAACATCCGCGCTCTGGCTTATCATGCCGGCATGGACGCGGCCACACGCTCGCTCAACCAGGATGCATTTCTACTTGAGAAAGTCGATGTGATCGTGGCCACGATTGCGTTCGGTATGGGCATCGACAAGCCCGACGTACGCTATGTGATTCACTACGACATGCCCAAGTCACTTGAAGGATACTATCAGGAGACCGGGCGGGCCGGACGCGACGGCGGAGAAGGCATATGCCTGACATTCTACGCCTACCGTGACCTGCAGAAGATGGAAAAGTTCATGCAGGGCAAGCCTCTGGCCGAACAGGAGATCGGACGCCAGCTTTTGGCCGAGACCGCCTCGTATGCCGAATCTTCAGTATGCCGTCGACGCACGCTGCTGCACTACTTCGGGGAGGAGTATCCCGAGGAAAACTGCGGCAACTGCGACAACTGCGTTAATCTAAAAAAGAAAGTGGAAGCAAAAGAAGAACTCTTGGCGGCATTGGAGACAATAACCGCATTAAAAGAAAAATTCAAGGCTGAATACATAATTGATGTCATGCTCGGCAAAGCTACGAACGATATCCGCTCGTACCGCCACGACGAACTGGAAGTGTTCGGATGCGAACAGGGTACGGAGAAACGTTTTCTGAACGCCGTGCTGCGCCAGGCTGTGCTCGCCGGCTATCTGAGCCGCGACATCGAGAACTACGGTACGCTGCACCTTACCGACAAAGGCAAGCGCTTCATGTCGAATCCCGAGTCATTCAAAATAGTCGAGGACAGCGAATTCAATGACGATGACGATGACGTGACGCCGATGAAAGGCGGCTCGGCCTGCGCCGCCGACATGGAACTGTTCGCGATCCTCAACGCCCAGCGCAAGGAAATAGCGTCGGAGCTGAATCTGCCTCCATATGTGATCTTCCAGGATCCGTCGCTCGAGGCTATGGCCACCACCTATCCCATAACCCTCGAAGAGCTGCAGAATATACCCGGTGTCGGTGAGGGAAAGGCCAAGCGCTACGGCGAGGAATTTATCAAGATAATCAAGGCTTACGTAGACGAGAACGAGATAGAGCGCCCCGAGGATCTGCGCGTCCGTTCGGTAGCCAACAAGAGCAAGCGCAAGATTTCCATCATCAAGGCCGTCGACCGCAAGATCGACCTCAATGAAGTGGCCGCAAGCAATGGTCTCGACTTCGATCAACTGCTCGACGAAATTGAATCGATCGTAAACTCCGGCAACAAGATCAACCTCTCATATTTCATCGATGACATTCTCGACGAGGACGAACAGGAGGAAATCTTCGAATACTTCCGTCAGGCCGAGACCGGCTCGCTTGAGGATGCATACCGCGAGCTTTGCCCCGACTACACCGAGGAGGAAATCCGCCTTGTACGTATTAAATTTCTGTCGGAGCTCGGCAACTAACCCGAATAAACAGCAATAGATAAAATGGACTCGAACGGATTGATAAAGCTCTACCAATCATATACCGGTAAGGCGCCGGCATCGATCGACGAACTGCCTTCGTCGGGCAGCAACCGACGCTATTTCCGCCTTAACGGCGAGGGCGGCTCACTGATCGGCGTCATAGGCACAAATCCTTTGGAAAACGAGGCTTTCCTGTCATTTGACGAACACTTCGCCGAAGCCGGACTACCCGTTCCGCGCGTCGTGGCGGTCGCCGACGACCGTATGTCATATCTGCAGGATGATCTCGGCGACACGCTGCTTTTCAAGGCTATCGAAAAAGGGCGCCTCACCCGTGTGTTCTCGCCTGAGGAGCGCGAGCTGCTGGTCAAGACCATCCGTCTGCTGCCTGATTTCCAATTCCGCGGAGCCAAGGGGCTCGATTTCAGCAAATGCTATCCGGCCGCCTGTTTCGACCGCCGGTCGATCATGTGGGACCTCAACTACTTCAAGTACTGCTTTCTGAAAGCCACCGGCCTTGAGTTCGACGAGGATAAGCTCGAGGATGATTTCGCCCGTCTGGCCGATGTGCTGATGGCCTCGGCCGACGACGAGACATTCATGTACCGCGATTTCCAGTCGCGCAACGTCATGATCAAGGACGGCCGTCCATGGTTTATCGACTTTCAGGGCGGCCGGCGCGGCCCGTGCTACTATGATGTGGCATCGTTCCTCTGGCAGGCCAAGGCCAATTTTACCGATAATTTCCGCAAAGAACTGATAGCCGAATACATTGACGCCGTACAGAAATACAAGCCTGTCGAAGCCGGGGAATTTTTCAGCGTTCTGCGTCACTTTGTACTGTTCAGGGTGATGCAGGTGCTCGGTGCCTACGGCTTCCGCGGATATTTCGAGAAGAAGCCGCATTTCATGCAGAGCGTGCCGTTCGCCATCGCCAATCTCCGCTCGCTGATCGAAGAGCAGCCGTTCACCGAGTATCCATACCTCAATGACATGCTGATGCGACTCGTCAACCTCAAGCAGTTCACTTCTGACGACCAGAAGCGACTGCTGACGGTGCGCGTCATGAGTTTCGCCTACAAGAAAGGCATCCCCAACGACCCGACGGGCAACGGAGGCGGCTATGTATTCGACTGCCGCGCCGTCAACAATCCCGGCAAGTACGAGCGCTACAAGCCATTTACGGGCCTCGACCGCCAGGTGATCGAATTCCTGGAGGAAGACGGCGAGATATTGACCTTCCTCGAACACTGCTACGCGCTGGTCGATGCCACAGTCGAGCGCTATATAGAGCGGGGCTTTACTAATCTCATGGTATCATTCGGCTGCACAGGCGGTCAGCACCGGTCGGTATACTCGGCGCAACATCTTGCCGAACACTTGAACAAAAAGTTCAACGTGAAGGTCGAACTTATTCACCGCGAGCAGGATATCGAACAGCTTTTCAACCGGAAGTAAAAATTCTGAACTATGAAAGGGATGATATTCGCAGCGGGTGTGGGAAGCCGCCTGAAACCGTGGACTGACTGTCATCCAAAAGCGCTCGTAGAAGTCGGAGGAAAACCTGTCATCGGTCATGTCATTGACCGTATGACGGACATTGGCATCGGCCATATAATCGTCAATGTGCACCATTTCGCGGATCAGATTGCTGACTACCTGCGTTCGGAATACCGTAACGTCCACATCGATATCAGCGACGAGACATCACTGCTGCTCGACACGGGCGGCGGTCTGCGCAAGGCTCTGCCTCTGATCGGTGATGAACCCGTGCTGATCCACAACGCCGATATCCTGTGCAGCGTCAGTCTTGACGACATGATTGTCAGCTACGACCGGCAACGCTGCGATGCAACGCTGCTTGTACAGCCGCGCAAGACCTCGCGTTACTTTCTGTTCGAACGCGACCGCCTGCGCGGATGGACGGATCTGCGGAACGGCTCTGTCAGGCCGGGCGAACTGACAGACGCCGCGCGTTGCGAAATGCTTGCCTTCGGCGGCATCCACATCATTTCGCCGCAAATCTACGGAGCCATACGCGATTATGCGCCCGACAATACCCCGTTCTCCATAACCGACTTTTACATCGACCGCTGCGGGCAGCTTGATATTGAAGCGTACCGCCTGCCCGAGGGCCGCGCCTGGTTCGACGTCGGAAAGCCCGAGACACTCGAGCAGGCCCGCGACTATTTCAAAAGGGAACATCACATCAAAGATATATGAACAATAAGCGCTTACAACGTTTCACCATCGAAAGGAAGGAACCGGCCGGAGGCAACTGCCTGATGACGCTGGTCACTTCCGACGGCTCGCCGCTGCCTCCGACAGCGCCCGGGCAGTTTGCCGAGGTAAGGATTGACGCCCCCGGTGTGCTGCTTCGGCGACCGATATCCGTCTGCGACATCATCCCCGACACGCGGCTCGTACTGCTTGTCAAGCCTGTAGGAAAGGCAACTTCCTTCATGACCGATACGCCGGTCGGGGCGCAGCTCGACATCATACTGCCGCTCGGCCACGGCTTCGACACAGCCGGCTGCGGCGG
>CAJJQT010000174.1 GCA_905193995.1 uncultured Porphyromonadaceae bacterium
CATCGCCGCGCAGTCGATCGGCGAGCCGGGTACGCAGCTGACCCTCCGTACGTTCCACGTCGGCGGTGTGGCTTCGAACGTCGCCGCCATCTCGTCGATCAAGTCGCGCTACGACGGCACCCTCGAGATCGAGGAGCTCCGCACCGTCGAGACCGACGAGGACATCACCCGCGACGGCGAAGTCAAGGGGAAGGTCCACGTAGTCATAGGCCGTCTGGCCGAAATGCGCATCATCGACGACAAGACCGGCATGATGCTCACCAACGCCAACATTCCCTACGGCGCAAAACTCTTCTTCCAGAACGGTGCCAAGGTCACCAACGGCGACATCATCTGCGAATGGGACCCGTTCAACGCCGTGATCATCACCGAAAAGGGCGGCCGCATCCAGTACCGCAACCTGAGCGAGAACGTCAACTACCGCGTCGACATCGACGAGCAGTCGGGTCTGGAAGACAAGGTCATCATCGAATCGCGCGACCGCGCCAAAGTGCCTGAGGTCGACATCGTCGACGCCAACGGCCAGGTACTCATCACCTACGCCCTGCCTGTGGGCGCCCACCTCATCTTCGCCGACGGCGACGACGTCAAGGTAGGCGACACCCTGGTCAAGATCCCGCGCGCCACCGGCGGTGCCGGCGACATCACGGGCGGTCTGCCCCGCGTCACCGAGCTCTTCGAGGCCCGCAACCCGTCGAACCCCGCCATCGTGTCGGAAATCGACGGCGAGGTGCACTTCGGCAAAGTAAAGCGCGGCAACCGCGAGATCTCCGTCACCTCCAAGCTCGGCGAGGTCAAGAAGTACCTCGTGCCGCTCTCGAAGCAGATCCTCGTGCAGGAGAACGACGTCGTCCGCGCCGGAACCCCGCTGTCCGACGGCGCCATCACCCCGGCCGACATCCTCAACATCATGGGCCCGACGGCCGTACAGGAATACATCGTCAACGAAGTACAGGACGTCTACCGCATGCAGGGTGTGAAGATCAACGACAAGCACTTCGAAGTGATCGTACGCCAGATGATGCGCAAGGTCACCATCCTCGATCCGGGCGACACCGCCTTCCTCGAACAGCAGGTGGTCGACAAGCGCGAATTCATGGACGAGAACGACCGCATCTGGGGCAAGAAAGTAGTCACCGACGCCGGTGATTCCGAAGAACTCAAGCCCGGTCAGATCATAACCGCCCGCCGCCTGCGCGACGAGAACTCGGCCCTGAAGCGCCGCGACCTGCGCACCGTCACCGTGCGCGACGCCATCCCGGCCACTTCCGAGCAGATCCTCCAGGGTATCACCCGCGCCGCCCTGCAGACCTCGAGCTTCATCTCGGCAGCCTCCTTCCAGGAGACCACCAAGGTGCTCAACGAGGCCGCCATACAGGGCAAGACCGACTACCTGCAGGGCATGAAGGAGAACGTCATCTGCGGTCACCTCATTCCCGCCGGCACAGGCCTGCGCGAGTACGAAAACCTCGTGGTCGGCTCACTCGACGACTTCAACTCCGGCGAGGAAGTCGAGGACGTCGAAGTCGAAGTACTCAACGACTGATCCACAGCATCACAATAACCACCGCAGCGCCGGCGCCTCCACAGGCCGCCGGCGCTGCCGCTTTTATTCCATTCCGAAACCTAAAAAAGTTTCTTCCATAAACAAAACTTTTCCGAAAAATTCCGAAAGTTTTGTCTATAAACTAAACTTTTCCCAAAATCCCGAAAAGTTTTGTCCATAAACTAAACTTTTTTGCCAAACCTTAAGCAAATATACAAGTGTGAGGCCGAAAGGCGTGATTTGCGTTTTTTAAGGGTTGGAGAGGGCCCAGGAGGGCAAATTTGTGGGGCGCGGGGGTTGACAAGGGGGCAAAAATGTAGTAATTTTGCAGGCGAATACGCACTTGTCGGCCACAAAAGACGGTACGAGGCGTGAAATATTGAAAATCAATAGAATGACAAGAAAACCCAAGGCCCGCATATCGACTTTCGGCTCGCGGCTGACATCAATAGTCAGCGTGACGCTCGTGTTGATGATTTTAGGTATCCTGGCCATGACCATGCTGGCATCGCGCGGCCTGGGCGACGATATCCGCGGCAACATAGGCTTCATCGTCAAGCTCGACCGCTCGGCCGACGATACCGAGATCAACCGCCTCAAGCGCGAACTGATGGGCGCCCGGTTCACCGAATCGCTCACCTATATGTCGGCCGACGAAATTCTGCGCGAGGAATCGCAGCTGATGGGCGAGGCGCTCGACTCGCTGCTCGACGAGAATCCGTTCGGTGCCGAATTCGACATCAAGGTACGCCCGGCTTACGCCAACAGCGACAGTATCGCGGCCATAGCCTCGCGAATGGAAATAATACCGTCGGTCGACGAAGTCGTGACAGAGACAGCCGTCGTTGACAGTGTCAATTCCGTGCTGTCGCGCACGTCGGTCGTGCTTATCGCCATAGCGGCGGCGCTGCTGATCATATCGTTCGTGCTGATCAACAACACTGTGTCACTGGCGGTGTACTCGCGGCGGTTCATCATCCACACCATGAAGCTTGTCGGCGCTACGGGGGCGTTCATCCGGCGCCCGTTTCTGCTGGCCGGCGCGGCCACCGGCGCTATCGCCGCTGCGGCCGCATGCGCCATACTGACCGGTCTGCGGGCATATGCCGCGAACTTCGACCCGCTGGTCGACCGGCTGGTGAGCTGGACCGACATGGCGCTGATCTTCGCCGGGCTGTTCGCGGCCGGCCTGCTCATCTGCCTTGCGGCATCAGCCTTGTCGACCAACCGCTACCTGCGTGCCGACTACGACGAAATGTTCATGAAATAAGAAACAGATTCCAGATATGAAAGAAACCAACAAAGAGAGCAAGATCGAGGCCGAATCGTTCGACCAGCTGCCACTGGCGCGCAACAACTTCATCGCCATGGCTGTGTCGGGCGCGCTGATTGTCATCGGCTTCCTGCTGATGCTCGGCGGCTCCTCGTCGGAGGCAGCCTTCGATCCCGACATTTTCAGCACGCGCCGCATCGTCATCGGCCCGACGCTGACGTTCCTGGGCTTCGTCGGCATGGCCATCGCCGTGTGCATCCGCCCCAAGAAAGCAAGCGAACACAAAAACTGACATGGATACACTCAACGCATTGATAATGGGCATCGTGCAGGGCCTTGCCGAGTACCTGCCCATCAGCTCGTCGGGGCACCTGCAGATCTGCAGCAACCTGCTCGGACTTAACCTCGACCCGGAAGCCAACCTACAGTTCGACGTCACGCTGCACATAGCCACCGTGCTGAGCACGATCGTGATACTGTGGCGCGAATTTTTCCCGCTGTGCCGCTCGTTCTTCACCCTGCGCAACGACTCCAACACGCGCACCGTGCTGAAGATCCTCGTATCGTGCATTCCGGTAGGCATCGTCGGCGTCTTTTTCAAGGACAACATCGAGAGCTTCTTCGGCAAGGACCTGACGGTAGTGGGCATCTGCCTGCTCGTCACGGCCGCACTGCTGTCGTTTTCGTACTTCTTCCGCACGCGCCCGCTCGACGACTCGCCCAAGGGCCATAAGGCCTACACGCCGCGCGACATCACTTTCGTCGACGCGTTCGTGATAGGCATAGCACAGGCCGTGGCCGTGCTGCCGGGCCTGTCGCGCTCCGGCACCACCATCGCCACCGGCATCCTGCTGGGCGACAAGCGCGAGCAGGTGGCCCGCTTCTCGTTCCTGATGGTGATCATTCCCATCCTGGGACAGGCGCTGCTCGACATCAAGGACTATCTGACGGCTCCGGCCGAATCGGCCGTGAGCGAAATCGGCGCCATACCTATGGCCGTCGGATTCCTGGCTTCGTTCATCGTCGGGTGTCTGGCCTGCAAATGGATGCTCGAGATCGTGAAGAAAGGCAAGCTCATCTGGTTCGCCGCCTACTGCCTCGTCGTGGGCGCCTTGTGCATAATCCTCTAACCCGACCGGCCGTGAACTTTATCGACGGAGAAATACTGTGCATCGACAAGCCGCTAGGCTGGACCTCGTTTGACGCCGTCAAGCGTGTGCGCGGCGCACTGCTCCGCCGCATGGGCATCAAGAAGATTAAGGTCGGCCACGCCGGCACACTCGATCCGCTGGCCACGGGCGTCATGATCATCTGCACCGGGCGCGCCACCAAGCGCATCGACAGCCTGCAGTTAGGCGTGAAGGAATACATCGCCGACATAGCCTTAGGGGCCACGACACCGTCGTTCGACCTCGAGACGGCCATCGACGCCACGTACCCGACCGACCACATCACCCGCGAGGCCGCCGAGACGGTTCTGCGCGGCTTCGTCGGCCGTATCGAACAGATCCCGCCGAGCTTCTCGGCCTGCAAGATCGAGGGCCAGCGGGCCTACGACATGGCCCGCCGCGGAGAGGATGTCGACCTCAAGCCTAAAATCCTGGTGATAGACGACATCGAACTGCTCGAGTACAGCCCCGAGGCGATCCGCATCCGCGTGGTGTGCAGCAAGGGCACCTACATCCGCGCCCTGGCCCGCGACATAGGCCGGGCGCTGGGCTCCGGCGCACACCTGACTGCGCTCCGGCGCACACGTGTGGGCGATGTGACGCTCGACTGCTGTATGGCCGTGGCCGACGCCGCCCGCATGATCGCCGAAGTCCCGATCGAATATCCTGACGATTTTGAAAAATAAAAATACACCCTAT
>CAJJQT010000175.1 GCA_905193995.1 uncultured Porphyromonadaceae bacterium
GGCCGGCGGGAGTCTTGGATATGATGAAGCTGTCGAACGGATGGCGCGAGCCGTCGGGCTGGCGTTCGCGCAGCGGGGCCGTCTGCTCGGTGGCTATGTAGCCCGGGCCGATGCCGTTGCACTGGATGTTGGCCGAGCCGTATTCCGAGCAGATGTTGCGGGTGAGCATCTTCAGTCCACCCTTGGCGGCGGCGTAGGCGCTGACGGTCTCGCGGCCGAGCTCGCTCATCATCGAGCATATGTTGATGATCTTCCCGTGGCCCTTGCGGATCATGCCGGGGATGACGGCCTTGGCGCAGATGTAGGGCGCTACGAGATCCACGTCGACCACGTGGCGGAAGTCCTCGGCGGCCATCTCCTCCATCGGGATGCGCTTGATGATGCCGGCGTTGTTGACCAGGATGTCGATCGTCCCGACGGTGGCCTCGATGTCGGCTACCATTGCCTTGACGGCTTCTTCGTCGGTGACGTCGCAGACGTAGGCTTTGGCGTCGATGCCGAGTTCTTTGTAAGCTGCCAGACCGCGGTCGACGGTCGACTGGCGCGAGCAGTTGAATACGATGCGGGCTCCGGCTCCTGCGAGAGCTTTGGCTATGGCAAGGCCGATGCCGTAGGCGGCTCCCGTCACGAGAGCAGTTTTGCCCTGAAGCGAAAATCTGTTCATAGTTAGGTCGTTAAATGTGATTGTCGTTGGTTATGATTCCTGCGATAAAGTTGGTTATGGTATCGGTTAGTGAGGGATTGGATGAAGCGCCGCTGCGCTTCGGGTACAAAGATACAAAAAAATCTGTATCGCATGCAAAAAGATTCGCGGGAAAAGTTGTAGAAAACGCACGCGCGGCCATATTATACGTACGAAGAATAATTGCGCTGAACCGCAGAAATATTTTTTGCAAAGGTTTGGCAGTTAAAGAAATAATTCGTACCTTTGCACCGGATTAGAGGGCTTCAAAGCTCCTGTCAGGTGGTTAAACCATTGAGGGATAGCGGCTTGGCGGGTGTTGTGGGGCCTGAAAACGAGTGAAATTTAGAAATAAACCAAGAGATATAAAATTAAGTTCAAACTAAAAAACTAAGATGCCTACTATTCAGCAGTTAGTAAGAAAAGGTCGCGTGGCGCTGGTCGACAAGAGCAAGTCGCCCGCGCTGGATTCATGCCCGCAGCGTCGCGGCGTGTGCGTCCGCGTGTACACCACGACCCCTAAGAAGCCTAATTCGGCTATGCGAAAAGTTGCCCGTGTCCGTCTGACAAACGGCAAGGAAGTGAACAGCTACATCCCCGGCGAAGGCCATAACCTTCAGGAGCACTCGATCGTTCTGGTGCGCGGCGGACGTGTCAAGGATCTTCCCGGTGTCCGTTATCACATCGTACGCGGCACGCTCGATACATCGGGCGTCAAGGACCGCACGCAGCGCCGAAGCAAATATGGCGCCAAGCGACCCAAGGCCGGTGCAGCCAAGAAGTAATCTATATTATATATAGGTGAAGATTTTCTAAACGCACCGCGAGATTAAATCACTTCATTTAACTCGTTTTTGACATCTTGAAAGCTGAAATCACGGTTGAGTAAGCACCCGTAGAATCCGGACGCGGCAGAGGCCGATGCTCCCGCGGGATGACTGAAGAACAGACGCAGGCAACCAAGCGATCAAAAACACAAATCGGTAAAACCTACAATGAGAAAGGCAAAACCTAAGAAACGCGTCATACTGCCCGATCCCGTATTCGGTGAAGTGCGTGTGACAAAGTTCGTGAATCACCTGATGTATGACGGCAAGAAGAACACCGCATACACC
Organism: uncultured Porphyromonadaceae bacterium; assembly: GCA_905193995.1. Classification (GTDB taxonomy): domain Bacteria; phylum Bacteroidota; class Bacteroidia; order Bacteroidales; family Muribaculaceae; genus CAG-873. Next base: position 1,798 of record CAJJQT010000175.1, read on the forward strand.
ATTTTCTACGGCGCACTTGAGATTGTGAAATCGAAACTGCCCAACGAAGAGCAGACCGCTCTCGAAATCTGGAAGAAAGCCCTCGAGAATGTTACTCCTCAGGTTGAGGTGAAGTCGCGCCGCGTCGGCGGTGCCACCTTCCAGGTGCCGACGGAGATCCGTCCCGACCGCAAAGAATCTATATCAATGAAAAATCTGATCATCTATGCCCGCAAGCGTGGCGGCAAGACGATGGCTGACAAGCTGGCCGCTGAGATCGTCGACGCCTTCAACAACCAGGGCGGAGCATTCAAGCGCAAAGAAGATATGCACAAGATGGCCGAGGCCAACCGCGCATTCGCTCACTTCCGCTTCTAAATTTTTCATAAGATATAAGAAATGGCTAAATCTGACGAATTACTCAAATATACCCGTAATATCGGCATCATGGCCCACATCGATGCCGGTAAGACCACTACCTCGGAACGTATCCTCTTCTATACCGGCCTGACTCACAAGATCGGTGAGGTACATGACGGCGCAGCCACCATGGACTGGATGGAACAGGAGCAGGAACGCGGCATCACCATCACATCGGCCGCCACCACCGCCTTCTGGAAATACAACGACGAGAAGTACAAGATCAACCTGATTGACACTCCGGGACACGTCGACTTCACTGTCGAGGTGGAGCGTTCGCTCCGTGTGCTTGACGGCGCTGTCGCAACGTTCTGCGCCGTAGGCGGCGTTGAACCCCAGTCGGAGACCGTATGGCGCCAGGCCGACAAGTACAATGTACCCCGCATCGGCTACGTCAACAAGATGGACCGCTCGGGTGCCAACTTCTTCGAGGTCGTGCGTCAGCTCAAGGATGTGCTCGGCGCAAATCCTGTGCCTATCCAGATTCCTATCGGTGCCGAAGAGACCTTCAAGGGCGTGGTCGATCTGATCCGCATGAAGGCCCTGTTCTGGCACGACGAGACAATGGGTGCTGAATACGAAGTGGATGACATCCCCGCCAACCTCCAGGCCGAGGCCGAGGAGTGGCGCGACAAGATGCTCGAAAAGATCGCCGAATACGACGACGATCTGATGGCAAAATATTTCGACGATCCCTCTACCATCACCGAGGAAGAGATCAAGCGCGCTCTGCGCAAGGCCACCCTGGCCATGGATCTCGTGCCGATGATTCTCGGCTCGTCGTTCAAGAACAAAGGCGTGCAGTGTCTGCTCGACGCTGTCTGCGCATATCTGCCCTCGCCTGTCGACGCAGGCGCCATCGAGGGTCACGCTGTCGGTGATCCCGACACCGTTCTGACCCGCGAACCGTCGAGCGACGCTCCCATGTGCGCTCTGGCGTTCAAGATCGCTACCGACCCCTATGTAGGCCGTCTGTGCTTCTTCCGCGTTTACTCGGGCGACATCGACGCCGGGTCATACGTGCTCAACTCGCGTTCGGGCAAGAAGGAGCGCGTGTCGCGTCTGTTCCAGATGCACTCGTCGAAGCAGAACCCCAAGGAACGCATCGGCTGCGGCGATATCGGCGCAGGTGTGGGCTTCAAGGATATCCGCACCGGCGATACCCTCTGCGCAGAGGACGCCCCGATCGTTCTCGAAGCCATGGACTTCCCCGATCCCGTTATCGGTATCGCCGTCGAGCCCAAGACCCAGAAGGACCTCGACAAGCTGGGCGTAGGCCTGCAGAAGCTCGCCGAGGAGGATCCTACCTTCCGCGTTCAGACAAACGAGGAGACCGGCCAGACCGTCATCTCCGGTATGGGTGAGCTTCACCTCGACATCATCATCGACCGCCTCCGCCGCGAGTTCAAGGTCGAGTGCAACCAGGGCCGTCCGCAGGTTACCTACAAGGAAGCCATCACCAAGCCCGTTCAGCTCCGCGAGGTATTCAAGAAGCAGACCGGCGGCCGCGGTAAGTTCGCCGATATCATCGTCCGCGTCGAACCCGTCGACGAAGGCTTCGAGGGCAACCTTCAGTTCGTTGACGAGGTCAAGGGCGGCAACATCCCCAAGGAATACATCCCCTCGATCCAGAAGGGCTTCCAGACGGCCATGAAGAACGGCGTCCTGGCCGGCTATCCGGTTGAACACCTGAAGGTGACCGTTCTCGACGGTTCGTTCCACCCCGTCGACTCGGATCAGCTCTCGTTCGAGCTCTGCGCCATCCAGGCCTTTAAGAAAGCTTGCGAGCAGGCAGGTCCCGTGCTGATGGAGCCGATCATGAAGATCGAGGTCGTTACCCCCGAGGAATCGATGGGCGACGTGATTAGCGACCTTAACAAGCGCCGCGGTCAGGTCGAAGGCATGGAGACAAGCCGCTCTGGCGCCCGCGTCGTGAAGGCTCAGGCTCCGCTGGCCGAGATGTTCGGCTACGTGACCGCCCTGCGTACCATCACTTCGGGCCGTGCAACCTCCACGATGTCGTTCTCGCACTACAGCGAGGTGTCGTCGTCGATCGCACGCAACGTCCTGACCGAATGCCAGGGCCGTGTAGACCTTCTTAAGTAAACAATAAAAAGAACAATAATATGAGCCAGAAAATTCGTATTAAACTCAAATCTTACGATCACAACCTGGTCGACAAGTCGGCCGAAAAGATCGTCAAGACTGTGAAGGCTACAGGCGCTGTCATCTCGGGTCCCATCCCACTGCCGACGCACAAGCGCATCTTCACGGTCAACCGCTCAACCTTCGTCAACAAGAAGGCCCGCGAGCAGTTCCAGCTTTCGTCGTTCAAGCGCCTGATCGACATCTACAACTCGACCGCCAAGACCGTCGACGCTCTGATGAAACTCGAGCTCCCCAGCGGCGTAGAGGTAGAGATCAAGGTCTGATAACCCACAGCAGCCCGGACGGCCGCCGCACCGCACTCAGC
>CAJJQT010000176.1 GCA_905193995.1 uncultured Porphyromonadaceae bacterium
GGATGCGTGCGTTGCGCATGACAATTTGTAAAATTTTTCTGTCGAGATTGTCTATTTTTTCCATGTGTATGATAAAAAGTAAGTCTTTTAGTATATTGTGTATTTTTATGAGCAAAGATAATACAATTATTAAAAAATTGTATCGATAGAGTAACGATTTAACATTATTTCACCTAAAATTGCCATATTTTTGTCCGTTTTTGCGAATTTCGCAACAGAATATTACCTTTCAGAATGATATTTCGAAGATCTGAAAAGGCACCCGGACATCCTCGCGGATGATTGCGGCCGAGGTACTCCGGTAGACATGTCCGCTGCCGCCCCGGCTGCAGCGGCGACTGACCAACGGATGGCTTGCCGGAACAGCGACAGCCACACGGTAGTCAATCCGCGTGTCGGCACCTGCGCAGGCCACAACCATGTCCGCCGAATCGACATCGCGGCCAGCCGGCATGGCCCCCGGCGAGGCCGCCCTGATCACCGCCGCTATAGCCCGGCGCTGCGACGCGTTGCCGCAGGCCACGGCGTAGGTGGCAGGGCGCAGGTCGAGCGCCACGCGATAGAGCAGGCGGCAGTCGATCGTGGCCGGAGTTTCGGGCAGCGTGCGGTAGGCATAGTAGGCCATGCCCTGCGGCAGACGGACCACCTCGCGCACATAGCGGTAGGCCGACGGCGAATGGACGCCGAAGCCCAGCGCGTGGCGCAGCCGCTTGTATGACTCGATCAGGCCCACCGGCGGCGGTATTCGACAAACAAGGCGGCCAGGAGCAGCAGATAGATGATCGAGACGCTGGCATAGGCCACGGCACCGGTCGTGTGCAGCGAGTCGGGATCGAAAGTCATCACTATCTCGTGGCGGCCGGCCGGAACGGACAGAGCGCGCAGGATATAGTTGACGCGGCCCAGCTCGACGGGCTTGCCGTCGACGGTGGCTTTCCAGCCCCATGGGAACCACACTTCGGAGAACACGCCGATGGCCGGCGTGCGCGTATCACTCACGTAGCTGACGCGGTTGGGCGTGTAGCCGGTGAGCATGATGGTGTCGCCTGGAGCGAGCGAGCCCGTCACTTGCCCGAGAAGGCGCGAGAAGCGCTCGTCGGCCACTGCGGCGTGCGAGGGGTCAAGGGTCTCGAGAGCCTTCATCTCGGCGTCGGCACCGGCCACATAGCCGATCGAGTCGACGAGCCAGGCGGGGCCGAGGGCATGGGGATTCACAAGCAGCGGCTGCTGCGGATCGCCGGTTATGATATAGCGGGCATTGAGCATATCAAGCATACGGTAGCCGGCGCGCAGCTGGCGCACGACATCCTGCGACTCCGGCGGATAAGAGGCCGCGATGCTGTCGTCGCGAAGTTCGGGATAGTATCCGGCACGGGCCACGATGCCGAGACGGCGCTGGATCATGTCCTCATAGCGGTTGAGCTTGGCTGCGTGGTAGCCGCCTACCATCTTGTGGAAGTACGAGCGGTCGGGAGCCTCGAAGCCGGGTACGTCCATCACGCGGTAGTACGAAGTGTCCTGAAGTATGGCCTTGTCGATGGCGTCGGGAACGAATTCGGGGGCAGAAGCGGTAACTTCGGTAAAGCTGTCGTGCGACACATAGCGCTTGTCGACGCCGTACAGGTCAATGAACACGGCCACGCCGATAATGGCCGCCGAGACACGGCCGCGGCACCATCCGCGCATGTAGCCAAAGATGGCCAGTAGAGCCACGAGCACGAAGAACAGCGAGCGCAGGCCGTCGCTGCGGACCATACCGCTGCGCAGGCCGTCGACGGCAGCGGCGTTTTCGGGATTGGCGAGCGAGTACTGGAAAGCAAGCTGCTGGGCCTGGGCCTCGGAGTAGCCGTTTTGCATGGCCATCTGGGTGAGTTGCTGAGACAGCGCGGCGGAAGTCTCGCGGTCGGCTTCGGTGACGGTGTCGCCGTATATGCCGGGCATGAGCCACGCTGCAAGGCAGAGCAGCACGCACACACCGCCTGCTATGCACAGCGGACGGGCGTATTTCTTCAGCGAATCCGGCTCGGAAAGCACCTTGGCCAAAGCAAGTATCGCCAGGAGCGGCATGGTGAACTCGGCGATGACGAGTATGCTCTCGACAGCGCGGAACTTATTGTAAAGCGGAAAGTTGTATATGAAAAGGTCGGTGAGCGACGCGAAATTGTCGCCCCAGGCCAGGAGTATGGACACGGCGGTCATGATCACAAGCGCCCACTTGACGGGACCCTTGACGATAATGCATCCGAGCAGAAACAGCAAGCATACGGCTGCCCCGACATATACGGGGCCGTTCGTTCCCTCGGTGCCGTTGAAGTACTGGGGCAGGTAAGGCAGCAGCTGCGCGGCCGACGACTGGAGGTAAGGAGCCGCGCCGTCGAGCCGGTCGAGCCCCATGTACACCATGCGGCCACCCTCGGGACGGGCGCTGGCTCCGCCCTTGATATCGGGGATGAGCAGCGAGAACGTCTCCGACACGCCGTAGCTCCAGCCGACGATCTGCTCGCGCGGCATGCCGCCTGTAGGACGCGCGGCAGGAGCGGCGGCGTTGGCAGCGGGCAGCGGCGTGAGCTCGCTCTGGCTGCGCTTGGTCTCCTTGGAGTATTCGTAGGTGTTGTAGAGGCTCGGCAGATTGGCTCCGACTGCCAGGGTGCCGGCTCCGAGGGTCACGCAGGAGGCTATGGCCCAGCGGCGCACCGTCTTGCTGCGGGCAGCCTCGACAAGCCACGCGACGACCAGGGCAGCCATCACGAACGCGAAGTAGTAGGTCATCTGCGGATGATTGGCGTTGAGCTGCAGCATGGCGGCCACGGCCGTCAGCGCCGCGCCGGTCACGTAGCGGCCGCGGTAGGTCAGAACCAGGCCGGCAATTGTCGGCGGTATGTAGCAGAGAGTCACGAATTTCCATATGTGGCCCGCTCCGATGATGATGACGAAGTACGACGACAGGCCCCAGGCCACCGCTCCGATCAGCGCGTAGTACCAGCGCAGACGCAGCGTAAAGAGCAGAATCAGGAAACCGGCCATCATCATGAACAGCAGATTCGACGGCGCGGGCAGCCCCAGGCCGTAGAGCGTGTTGATCCAGTCAAACAGGCGGTTCGAGGGATACGTAGGCGAAATCTGGAATGTGGGCATGCCGCCGAAGAGCGAGTTGGTCCACAGGGCCTGCTCGCCGGTGGCCTCATAGTAAGTCTTGCCTTCCTGGCCGTTGGCGGCGCCCTGCTGCATATCGGCCTGGCGCAGCGAGTTGCCCTCGAAATTGTCGGGGTAGAAGAAAATCAGCGACACGGCCGCCAGCACGGCGACTGACACGAAGAACCCCCATACCTGCGGGTTGCGTATCCATTCTTTTATCTTGTTCATAAGCCTGGAGTTTTCACTATTACTTTATTTGCTTCGGTGGGTGTCACGCGGATGTAGAAGCCCGGAGCGGGATTGGCCGAGTCGACGCGCACGCCGTTGATATTATAGTACGTGACGGACTCGTCGCGGTCATATCCGAGATCTGGAATGCCCTGCACGCCGGTCAGATACACCGTGATGCTCTTGATGCGGCTCTGGCGCGACGAAGTGAACACCACGCTCGCGGGACGTTCGTCCTCGGCAGGCTCCCAGGTACAGCTGTAGTAATCGTATGCGCCGCTGTCGACGGTGAAGTCGATATCCGACGTACCCGACTCGCTCAGCTCGAACGTCACGCCCGAAATGTACATCGACGGCGTCGCCGAGCTTACAGTCATGCGGTCGCCGTCGTAGATGCGCAGGTCGCAGCCGGCGTCGTACGAATGATATAGGCGCACATGCGTGTTACCCTCCTCAGTGGCCTCGAATGTAAGAGCGGCGTACGAACTGCTGAACGAACGGCCGTCGAGCGGCACCCATTCCGAACGGGCCGGCTCCTCGACGGCAGGCGTCAGCGTCGACGGAGCGTTGAAATTGAAGTGTGCAGCTACGGCGTGATCGTCGTTCGATATCCAGAATGCCGCCGCAGTCAGTTCGCTGGGCTGCATGCCGTCGCAGAAGGCGCGAGCGCTGATGTAGCAGTCGGTGCGGAGCTCTATGGGCGAGGTGTACAGAGGCGAGGTCAACGTAGGGTCGCTCCCGTCGGTCGTATAGTGGATCACCGCGTCGAGCGTCGGACAGCTGATCGCGACCATGGTGCCGGCGGGCAGCGTGCCTCCGGCCGGCGACAGTACCGGTGCCGCCACCTGCTCCTTTTCGGGCTCCACCACGCCGTTGGCGGTATCGTAGTAGACTGTGATCGAACGGATGTACAGACGCTTGGTGGCGTCGAGCGTCAGCGCCGATATCTTCTGCGGCGCCAGCGTCGGAATATCGATGCGGTAATCGGCGAACTCCGTCTCCTCGACGGTCACCGTCTCCGAATTCAGCGAAATCATCGCCCCGGCGTCGCGGTTGCTGTTGTAGCGGGCCGCGTTCACCACGTAATATTCCGGGATGATCGACGCGTTTTCAGTCAGATGTATGTTGAACTTGCCGTCGTTCTTCGACGAGCCAAGCTTAATGCAGTCCTTTTCCGGAAAGACATTCACCACACTCGTCACCGATTCTATGTAACCTCGGCCTTTGGCTATGGCAGTAGTGAAATCGCTGTTGTCGAGCGTCTGAGTCGACGAAAACTCGGCCCCGAACTCTATCGTATA
>CAJJQT010000177.1 GCA_905193995.1 uncultured Porphyromonadaceae bacterium
GGCTCAACGGCGGCGCGATGTATGGCCCGGGCGGAGAGAATTTCGTCCGGCTGAATTTCGCGTGCGCGCGAAGCGTACTGCGGTCGGCACTCGACCGCATGGCGCCTGTTCTGGCCGATCTTGCAAAATATTAAAGCTGCATGTGGTTCATCATCACGCCGGCGAAGGGGCGCTGTCCTCTGTTCGTGAAGCCGAGCGAGGTGTAGAGCGCGGCAGCGGGGCGATTTTCGGGCTCGCAGAGCAGTCCGAGCGGCTTGCCGATGGTCCCGGCCTTGTCGGCGGCGCATGCAATGAGCCGCCGGGCGATGCCTCGTCCGCGGAATTCAGGGAATACGGCCAGCGAATCGAGGTAGACCTCGTCGGGCGACGTCTCGTCGTGCATCTTGTCGGGGTCGATGTCGAGACCGAGCACTTCGGCGGCCTTGGCTGTGAACGCGCGGCGCAGTTCGTGGAGCAGCGCGCCGTCGTAGGCCACGACGATGCCTGCAACGGTGCCGTCGGCGGCCACGGCCACGTGCGAGTTCAGATAACTGTACTGCGAGTCATCCATGAGGGCCAGTTCGGTGAAAAGGCGGTCGATGAGCGGGCGTCGTTCTGGCGATCCGGCCAGACTGAGGGCGATCTCCTCGCCGACGGCCATGATGATGCCGCGGGCTATGCAGGGAGCGTCGGCCGGTGTGGCGGGACGTATGCTAATTGTCTCCATGTTCGGTCAGATAGTGGTTGACGGTGTTGATATATTCGTCGGCTGCGGCGTTGAAGCCGTGCCGGCGAAGGGCCGAGTGGCGCGCGTGGATGTTCAGGAGGGCGTTCTGGCGCTCCATCGATTCGGGGCGGTGGCCGGTGACAGCGGCGGCGTCGCGCTCGGCCACGGCGCTGACCTGAGGCAGGGGGCGCGGGGCCTCGGCGGCTGGTTCGGTATCAGGCCCGTCGCAGCCGCGTACGAGAATGACGGCGAGGATAATCAGCAGAACCGGCAGGATCAGGACCATGAATATCCGGTCCCATCGGAGGCGCACCGAGCGCTTTTTGCGTCGGGCCGTGGAGCGTCGTATCTTTTTCTTGTCCATCAGTCGGTGAGTATTATTGCGAGCTTGGCGCAGGCTTCAGCGTCGTCAAGCGCGTTGTGGTGGTGAAGAAGGGGTATGGCGAAAAATTCGCAGAGGCTGTCGAGCGATTTCGACCGGAGCATGCCGCGTGGTATCTTGCGCCGTGCGTTGACCAGGGTGCATTCCCAACGGTCGGGCTCGTCGAGGCCGTACATGCGGCATGCGGTGCGGATGCACTTCGAGTCGAACGCTGCATTGTGGGCGACGAGTGTGTATCCCTCGAGCCAGGGGCGCCACTGCTCCCAGAGGGTGCCGAATGACGGCGCGTCGAAGGTGTCGTCGGCCGTCAGGCCGTGCACGCGGGTGCAGGCGTAGCTGTGGTAGTTCGGTTCCGGGCACACAAGCGAGTAGCGCGAGTCGGCGATGACGCCGTCGACGACCTTGACGGCACCGACGGCGCAGATGCTGGTCGGCTCGCGGTTGGCGGTCTCTACGTCGATGGCAATGAATGTCTTCATCGGTCGTTATCGGCGATGAGGCTGAATACGCACTCCCGGACCTGTTCCATGAGCCGCCGCGGAGTGGATGTGGCTCCGCAGATGCCGATTGAACGGGCGTCGGCGAACCAGGCCGCGTCGAGCTGTGTGTCGTCGGCGATCAGGTGCGAGCGCGGATTGACGTCGAGGCAGTGGCCGTAGAGGATCTTGCCGTTAGAGCTTTTGGCGCCGGCGACGAAGATGATGACATCGTGGGCCGAGGCAAATTCGCGCAGATGCCCTACGCGGCCAGCGACCTGGCGGCAGATGGTGTCGTAGGATGTGAGCGACGCGCCCGAGAGGAGGCGTCCGCGGATCTCTTCGATGATGCGGTTGAAGCCTTCGACGCTCTTGGTGGTCTGCGAGTAGAGGAAGACGTCGCGCGAGAAGTCGATCTTGTCGAGATCCGCCGGACCTTCGACGACGATGGCCTCGCCGTCGGTCTGTCCGACGAGGCCGTTGACCTCGGCGTGGCCTATCTGGCCGTAGATCACAATCTGCGGGCGCCGGGTGTCGGTGCGCCGGTCGTAGGCTTCCTTGATGCGCTGCTGCAGCTTGAGCACGACGGGGCAGGTGGCGTCGATGATGCGAATGTTGTTGCGGCGGGCTGTCTCGTAGGTCGACGGCGGCTCACCGTGGGCGCGCAGCAGCACATTGACGTCGTGCAGCTGCTCAAGCTGCCGGTGCGTGATGGTGACAAGACCACAGTGCTGCAGGCGCTCGACCTCATTGCTGTTGTGCACGATGTCGCCCAGACAGTAGAGCGATCCGGCCCGCTGGAGCTCGTCTTCGGCCTTGCGTATGGCGGTGACGACGCCGAAGCAGAAGCCCGACCGCTCGTCGATCTCAACTACGGGGGTCATCGGGCACTGAGCTTGGCGATGGTTTCGTTGAAGCGGTCGAGGAGCCAGGCGTCCTGTGTGGCGATGTCCATGGCCGAATTGTCGATGGCTATGGCATCGTCGGCGCGGCGCAGGGGACTTTCGGCGCGGGTGCGGTCGATTTCGTCGCGGTGAACGACATTGGCGAGCACTTCGGCGAAGGTGACGTTGGAGCCTTTGGCGAGCAGTTCGGAGAATCGGCGCTGGGCGCGGGTCTGCGGCGAGGCGTCGACGTAGATCTTCAGTTCGGCGTCGGGGAAGACGGTCGTGCCGATGTCGCGGCCGTCCATGACGATGCCTTTGCCGGCTCCGAGAGCCTGCTGCTTGGCCACCAGGGCGTGGCGGACGGCCGGAATGGCAGATACGGGCGACACGACATTAGATACGCGCAGCTGGCGGATGGCGTCTTCGACGTCGAGGCCGTTGAGCACGGTATGCTGGGTGCCGTCGGGCAGGGGACTGAAATCGATCCGGATGTCGGGCAGCGCCGCCACGAGGGCGTCGGTGTCGACGGTGCCGTCGGCGGCGACGAGACCGTTCTGCAGGCCGTAGAGAGCGACGGCGCGGTACATGGCGCCCGAGTCGATATATCTGTACCCGACAGCAGCGGCGAGCCGGCGGGCCATGGTGCTTTTGCCTGACGACGAGAAGCCGTCGATGGCAACTATGATGCGTGGAGTGTCCATTTATTTAATGAGTTCGTTTAAGCTGAGATTAAGATTGACCATGAAAGTGGTGGCTCCGGTGTGTGGCTGCGCGAATGCAATGCCCACGCCGTAAGCGCGGCCGCGTATGCCTGCCGCGAGGGAGAATCCGGAGATGAAGCTGCGGTGGTAGGTCGACATGTCGGTGCGCGTCTTGTAGTTGTAGCCCAGACCGAGGTAGAAGTTCTTGCTCGAAATGAGATCTGCTCCGAAGACGAGATGACGGAAGAGGTTGGACGAGAACGAATCCTTGAGCTGCGGTTCCGAACCGGAGGTGCCGTCGCCGAGATCCATGTAGGGCAGCTTCCACTTGGTCAGGTTCCAGGCCGTCACGGAGAAGCGGACGGGGAAGTTGCCAAACACCTTCGACCTGCCCAGGCGGATGTCGAACGGCGGTCGTAGCTCTCGCTGAATCGCTTGACCTGTCCGCCGAGGTTGGCGACCACGAGCGAGAGCGACATGTCGCGCTCGGGATCGAAATAGTTGATGCCGAGATCGGTCGATATGGCGAAGGCCGAGAAATCGGCATAGCTGCTGTATAGAAATTTCATGGCTATGCCCCCCCGTAGCCGGTCGGTGATGTCGTGGGAGTAAGTGCCAGTGAAGGCGACGTCCTTGGGCGAGAAAGTGCCGACGGTGGATCCGTCGGGGAGGGTTTCGGTGATGGATCCGTAGCCGAAGTATTGTAAGCCGGCGCTCCAGGCTCCGTGCTCGCCGGCGCTGTGTGCGTATCGGGCGCCGGCCAGATTGCTTCCGCCGAGATAGCGCATGTAGTTGACGGCGATCTGGCCCGACATCTCGGGACCGAGCAGGGCAGGATTCTGATCGGATGACTGCAGCTCGTCATCGACGAGCGATATGTTTAGGCCACCGAGGCCGTATATTTTGCTTGACGAGGTGATATTGAGCCAATTGTAGGCGGAGCTTCCGTCCTGGGCTGAGACGGGCATAGCGATGGCCATCGACATGGCGGCCAGGGCGCAACCGATATATCGTTCCAAATATTTCATTTACCATTTTAACGGAAAATGCGTGCAAATATTGTCGGAATAAAATTTTATGACATATTTTTATGCATAATCATGGGAAAATGACTACATTTGCATTGGGAAAAATGAAAGATAAAGTTGCCGGATATACAGAAGGTGCGCTCGGAGCAGTGATGGCCGGTCTGGTTTACCCGTTGGCCATGGTTCTGATAGGCGAAGGCATCGATATTGTCTCAATCTTATTTATGAGAAATGTCGTGGCATTGCCGTTTGTCTATCTCGCTCTGAGGCAGAGCGGACGCCGGGTCGACATCGGCACGTCGCGCATACTGCCCATCTGTCTGCTTGGGATCGCTACGGCATGCTCGTCGTACTGTGTGCTTGATTCGCTGACCGGCTTATATATGGCCGAAGCCTCGGCTATATATTACACCTATCCGCTGCTGGTCACACTGCTTATGGCAGGTCTCTATCACGAACG
>CAJJQT010000178.1 GCA_905193995.1 uncultured Porphyromonadaceae bacterium
TCCTGGCGCGCGCCCGTGAGTACGGTGTCGACGTCGAGTCGCCCACCGTGCTGAGCTACGCCGAAAAGTAAGGACTCGTCGCGCAGCATGGAGAGCAGGCCTCCAGCCTGCTCTCCATGCTTTCAGTCGGTGTAGTCGCCGACGCGAAAGATGGAGAAGTTGACGGAGCCGTAGACGCGGTGGTCGATGAAGCCGGGCAGCGACGAGAAGTCGTAGGCCTTGGAGTGCTCGACCACGACAACGGTGCCGGGCGCGACGGCGCCGCTGCCGAGGATCATGCCGGGGATGGTGTCGAAATCGGGCAGATTGTAGGGCGGATCGGCGAAGACGATGTCGAAGGGCGTGTCGCAGGTCGACAGGAACTTGGCCACGTCGCCCTTGATGAGCTTCATATTGGTGATGTTGAGCTGCTGGGCCACTTTTTTGATAAAATTGTACTGCGTGGCGGCTTTCTCGACGGCGGTAACGGAGTGGCACTCGCGCGACAGGAATTCGAACGAGATGGCGCCGGTGCCGGCGAAGAGATCGAGCACGTCGGCATCGGCGATGTCGACGATGTTTTCAAGCACGTTGAACAGGTTCTCGCGCGCGAAGTCGGTAGTGGGTCGCGCGGTGATGTTGGTGGGGACGTCGAATCGGCGTCGGCCGTATTTTCCTCGTATTATTCGCATAAAGGCAGAACAATTAATTCGAGCGGAACGTTTGCGCTCTTGGGCAAATGTGCCGTGGCCGAGGCCGGTACGATCAGCGGCACGACGGCCGGGGCGAAGCGGCGCAGCGTCTCGGAGACAGACGCGCGGCGCCGGCGGTCGCCGCTGATGATGAATTCGTCGGCATCGGCAGCCAGGCCACACTCGCGGGCAACGGCCAGGGCGTAGTAGGCGGCATCGCTGTCGTCGGCAGTGGCGAAGGTGTTTGCCGCGGCGAGACCGAAGCTGTTGAAAGCCAGAATGTCGAGCGAGTCGGCCCGGAGGTTGACGAATACCTTGCCGCTGTTGCCCAGACGGCTGCGGCGCGTCAGATAGCGGCCGAGCACGGCCAGATGGCTGTGCATGGCGGCCCGGTCGAACGTGCGGCGGATGAAGTTGACGCGCTCGCGCTGCAGCAGCATCAGCGCCGAGGTGTGCGTATCGATGCCGTCGGCGAGCGCCACGGGGTGGTCGTCGTCGAAGATGCCGGTCAGGGCGTCGACGGCGTCGGTGCATCCGGCCGTCGACGGCGGCAGTATATGCACGCGCCCCGTTACGGCCACCACATCGGTGCGGGCGAAGGGCAGCAGCAGCATCGGATTGGCGTAGACGGCCTCCTCGAGCGCGCGGGCCGAGTCGTCGGCCAGCCCGACGGTGTCGGCGACGGCCTCTTCGTCGCCGGCGGTGCAGGCGGCTACGACGTGCAGCGACCTCTCGCCCAGGCTCATCATGAGCCTGTAGCGGCCGGGGTCGGCGATCAGTTCGCGTGTCAGGGGCTTGCCGTTCATCTCACTGCAAAGTTAGCCAATAATCTTCACTTGCGCAAATCGGCGCTTTAAAGCACGAACGCCATGTCTATACAACTTTATTCAGCTGCTTTACAAGCTACTTCTTGATTGAAATTTTTAATTTCATCACTTATAAGTTGCTTTAATTCTTTCTGTGGAAGCAACAGCTTATATTCAGCGACACCTATTGGTTTTGTGAACCCATCAAGCGTAAGTTCGACTTCGATATTATCTTTCTCGGCACACAATATTATGCCGATTGAGGGATTTTCTTCCTTGCCTTTTTCAAGCCGGTCAAGCAGTGATAAATATAAATTCATTTTGCTCACATACTCAGGCATGAACTCCGAGATTTTCAAATCAACAGCGACAAGCGACCGCAAGCCCCGATGAAAGAAAAGCATATCCACCTTGTAATCCTTCCCATTATAAGAAAGTACATGTTGGTTTCCTATGAAAGTAAAACCTTTTCCGAGTTCGAGAAGAAATTGTTTAATCTTTTCGACCAGTCTATTTTCAAGTTCAAGTTCGAGAAGCGGTTCTGTGACACCAAGAAATCCCATGCAATATGAATCCTTGAATACCTCGTTCGCGTAGGCGGCTTGAGCTTCGGGCAGGGCTACAGCAAAATTATTTGAAGCATTTTCTTCCGGCTGATGCTTATGCATCTCCATTTTGACAGCGTTGACAAGTAAACTGCGGCTCCAACCCTTCTGAACGGTTTTCTCAGCGTAATATAAAATCGCTGAGTCGTCATTACCAAACTTCGTGATGAGGTGATTTATGTGCCCCCACGGCAAAACTACAACAGCCTGTTGTAGTTTTGGATTTGAATCATGAAAGCGGACATACAAACGCTTCATGTTCCATAAATTGCTGACTGACATCCCCATTTTAGGATAAGCAGCTTTGAGATCTGAGGAAAGTCGTTTCACAACACCGCTTCCATGTTCACTGTCAAGTTTCCGTTCATACAGCAACTTGCCGATATTCCAATGCAACTCATTGGTCGTGCCTACAACCGTTCGCGCGACCTTACATCTTGCCGCCTCAATAAATACAACAGCCTGCTGTAGAATTTCATTATATTCGGATTCGCTGTTGTGCGCAACAAAAGTTTCCATATATATGATTTGATTAATCCCCGGGGTCAGGGGAAGGCGATGTAGGGATAGGTGACGGACCAGAGGAAGAGAGGGCCGGCGGGCATGGAGGTGCCGGCGGCGCAGCGGTCGCGGGCGGCGAGGACGGCGGCAATGTCGGCCTCGGCGAGCTTGCGGCGGCCGACGTCGACAAGCGTGCCCACGACGGCGCGCACCATGTTGCGCAGGAAGCGGTCGGCCGTGATCTCGAAGTACCAGTGCGAGGCGTCGGTCTGATGCCAGGCGGCTGCGCGCAGGTCGCAGATGTTGGTCTTGACGTCAGTGTGGAGCTTCGAAAACGAGGTGAAGTCGCGGCGCCCGATAAGCAGGGCGGCCGCGCGGTTCATGGCCTCGAAATCGAGCGCCGGAGGCGCCTGCCACGACAGCTCGCCGGCGAAGGGGTCCTTGGCCGTGTGGACGAAGTAGCGGTAGGTGCGCGACGTGGCGTCGAAGCGCGCGTGAGCGTCAGCAGCCACGGGATAAATGCCGCGGATGGCTATGTCGCGGCCGCACAGGGCGTTGAACGAGCGCAGGAATACGGGCGATGCAGGATCGAAGCCGTCGGGGAAGTCGGCGTGGGCTACCATGCGGCGGGCGTTGACGCCGGCATCGGTGCGGCCGGCGCCGGTGACGGGCACCGGAGCGCCGAGCAGGCGGCCGAGCGCATCCTCGATGACCTGCTGTACGGTGATCTGGCCGGGCTGCACCTGCCAGCCGTGGTAGGCACCGCCGCGGTATGCAAGGTCGATGAAGCAGCGCATCAGTCGCGTTCGAGATAGGTGTAGCCGAAGAGGCCGGCGCGGTAGGTCGACACGAAGTCGCGGCCCTCCTCGGGGGTGATGGTTCCGGCCTTCATGGAGGCGGTGACCCAGGCCTCGACGTTGCGGACGAGCTTCTTGGGGTTGAACTGCACGTATTCGAGCACCTCGTCGACGCTCTCGCCCTCGATGACCTGGTCGATCTCGTAGCGGTCACGGTAGACACTGATATGCACGGCGTTGGTGTCGCCGAAGAGGTTGTGCATGTCGCCGAGGATCTCCTGATAGGCTCCGACGAGGAACACGCCGAGGTAGTATGGCTCGCCCGGTTTGAGGCCGTGGACGGGCAGGGCGCCCTTGGTGCCCTGCGAGGTGATGAAGTTGCTGAGCTTGCCGTCGCTGTCGCAGGTCATGTCCTGCAGCGTACAGGTGCGCGTGGGCTTCTCGTCGAGACGCGCCAGCGGGATGATGGGGAACATCTGGTCGACGGCCCAGGCGTCGGGCAGCGACTGGAACAGCGAGAAGTTGCAGAAATATTTGTCGGGAATCATGCGCGAGATCTTGCGCAGCTCCTCGGGAACGTGCTTCATGGTGTCGGCGATCTCGCCTACCTCGCGGGCCACCGACCAGAATAGCTTCTCGATCTGTGCGCGGGTGGTGAGGTCGAGCATGCCGAGCGAGAACAGGTCGAGGGCCTCCTCGCGGATCTGCAGGGCGTCGTGCCAGCTTTCGAAGAGGTTGTGCGGGTCGAGGCGATCCCAAATCTCGAACAGCTCGCGGGCCAGCTCGTGGGCGTCGTCGCCCAGGACGGCATCGTCCTTCCAGCGGGGCAGTTCGGCGGTCTCGAGCACTTCGAGGATCAGTATGGAGTGGTGTGCCGTGAGCGAGCGGCCGCTCTCGGTGATGATGTTGGGCTGCTTGAGGCCGTTCTTGGTGCAGGCCTCGACTATGGCCGACACGGCGTCATTGGCATACTCCTGAATCGAGTAGTTCATCGAGCTTTCCGACGAGCTCGAGCGGGTGCCGTCGTAGTCGACGCCCAGGCCGCCGCCGATGTCGATGAAGTCGATATCGAAGCCCATCTTGCAGAGCTGCACGTAGAACTGAGTGGCCTCGCGCAGGGCGTTCTTGATCACGCGGATCTTGGTGATCTGGCTGCCGATGTGGAAGTGGATCAGCTTCAGGCAGTCCTCGAGGCCCCGCTTGCGCAGGATGGCCAGCGCCTCGAGCAGCTCCGACGAGTTGAGGCC
>CAJJQT010000179.1 GCA_905193995.1 uncultured Porphyromonadaceae bacterium
ATCTCGGCGGCCTTCGCGGCGAATACGGCGTGTACGTCGGGCTCGTCGGCCCGGCCGATCACGACCGGCACGCCTTCCTTGATGATGCCGGCTTTCTCGCGGGCTATCTGCGCGGTGGTGTCGCCTAACAGCGCCGTGTGGTCGAGCGATATGTTGGTGATCACCGAAACGAGTGGGGTGATGATGTTGGTCGAGTCGAGCCGCCCGCCAAGCCCCACCTCGATCACGGCGGCGTCGACGCCGTGCCGGGCGAAGTGGTCGAACGCCATCACGGTGGTCAGCTCGAAAAACGACGGCTCCGGCAGCCCGCGGAGGCTGCGGTAGCGGTCGATGAAGTCGACGACCTCCTCTTTCGTGATCATCTCGCCGTCGATGCGGATGCGCTCGCGGAAGTCCACAAGGTGTGGCGACGTGAACAGGCCGGTCTTCTTGCCTGCGCTCGTCAGCACCGACGCCAGCAGCGATGCCGTCGACCCCTTGCCGTTCGTTCCCGCCACATGTATGGTCGGGAATCGCCGTTGCGGATTGCCGAACGCCTCCGCAAGAGCCTCCACGCGCTCAAGCCCCGGCTTGTAAGCCCCCGCGCCGACGTTCTGGAACATCGGCACCTGGTCAAACATCCAGGCTGTCACTTCTTCATATCTGTCATTCTTTTCCATATCAGATCAGTAGAGCAGAAATCCGGCTATTCCGGCCAGACATATTGTCACTATCGGGTGTATCTTCGTGAAAAGGCTCACGGCCAGCGTGGCCGCGGCTATGGCTATGCTCGTGGCCACATCGGAGGTCGCCGAGCCGAAGTTCTCGCTGTTCATCAGCAGCAGGGCCGCCGAGGCTATCAGACCCACCACCACGGGCCGCAGGCCGCTGAAGATGCCACGGATGATCTCGCTGTCGCGGTGGCGCCGCACGAAGTGTCCCGTGCAACGCACGAGCACGAACGACGGCAGTATCACCACCAGCGTACACATTATCGACCCCAGGATACCCCACAGCGGCGACACCGGCGGCTGCAGCGCGGCCATAGGCGCCACATATCCGATATAGGTGGCCGAGTTGATGCCGATCGGGCCCGGCGTCATCTGCGAGATGGCCACTATGTCGGTGAACATCTTCTCGGTGATCCACCCCGGCGTCACTATCTCGTTCTCGATCAGAGCCAGCATGGCGTAGCCGCCTCCGAAGCCGAAGAATCCGATCTTCAGGTAGCTCCATATCAGCTGAAGGTATATCATTCAGTGCCTCCTTCCTTGCGGGCGAGCCGGCGTCGGTTGCTGTGGCGCAGATGCCACCAACCGACGAGGCCGCCTATGACGATGTAGAGTATCGGGTTTGATATCACGGGCCATTTCGACCAGATCAGCAGCGCCACGACTATCGGGATCCACACGGTCCGCAGCCCGATCTTCGCTGCGCGGGCCGAGGTGATGACCGGGGCGACGATCAGCGCCACCACCGCCGGGCGGATACCCTTGAAGATGGCCGACAGCGTCGGGTCGCTCGTGATCAGTTCGGGCGTCAGGAACACGGCCACGGTCAGGATGATCAGGAACGACGGCAGGATCGTGCCCAGCGCCGCCACCACGCTGCCGCGCATGTCGCGCAGCCGGTCGCCGATGGCTACGGCTATGTTCACCGCCAGGATGCCCGGCAGCGACTGCGCCACGGCCAGCAGATCGAGAAATTCGGTCTTGTCGATCCAGCGGTGGCGGTCGACGATCTCGCGTTCGATGATCGAGATCATGGCCCAGCCGCCTCCGAAGGTGAAGGCGCCTATCTTGAAGAAGGTGGCGAACAGCTGCCACAGCAGCTTGTTGCCCTCGTGCCGTTCTGTCCCGTCCTCTTTCATAATTCCACGACTGTGATTCCGGCGCCGCCGAAGCGCACGTCCTCGTCGGCGTAGTGCCGCACGTCCTTTACCGATCCGAGGTATTCGCGGATGCTCTGCCGCAGCGCTCCGGTGCCGGTGCCGTGCAGGATCCTCACCCGCGAGGCGTTGAACTGCAGCGCGTCGTCGATGAAATAGGTGACGGCCTGCAGAGCCTCGTCGACGCGCATGCCGCGCACGTCGATTTCGGGCTTGAAGCGCAACTGGCGCTCGCGGCTGCTCTCCGAAGTGGCCACGCTCACCAGCGACGCCGCCTTCGACGCGCCCGAGCCGGGCTTCTTGAGCGTAGGTGACAGGCGCGAGAGCTTCACGGTGGTCTTGATGTGGCCGAATATCACTACGGCTTCCTTGCCGCGGATTTCCTCGATGGTGCCGGGTACGCCTTGGCCGTCGAGCACCACATTGTCGCCGGCCTCAAGCGCCTTTTTCGGTGTGGCGTCGCCCGCGGACTTCTCGGCCTTGTGGCCCTTGGGCTTCCTGACCTTGGCCAGCAGCGGATGCTCGGCCGACTGGCTTTCGAGGGCCCTACGGTCGGCCGCCAGCTGGCGGCGTGCCTCCAGGGTTGCCTCGCGTTCGGCCTGGCTGCGCCGTATGTCGTGGATCGTGCGCTCGATGGCGGCATTCGACCCTTCGAGTATCTTTTTGGCTTCGTCGCGGGCGTCGGCCAGGATCTCGTTGCGGCGGCGCCGCAGGTTCTCGGCGTCGCCTTCGTAGCGGGCCAGCGTTTCTTCTATTTTCTTCTCTTTCAGGCGTATCTGCTGCCGCTTGTTTTCCCAGTAGCGGCGGTCTCGCGCTATGTCGAGCAGGTATTTGTCGAGGTTCACGTAATCGCTGCCGACGATTTCGGCCGCCGCGTCGATTATCGAGGCCGGCAGGCCGGTCTTGCGGGCGATCTCGATGGCGAACGAGCTGCCGGCGTTGCCGATCGACAGCTGAAACAGCGGCTTCATCTGCTGCCGGTCGTAGAGCATCGAGCCGTTGACGAGCCCGTCGGTCTCCTCGGCCAGTTTCTTCAGGTTCTGGTAGTGAGTGGTCACGATGCCCCACATGCCGCGGGCGTTGAACTCGCTCAGCAGGGCCTGGGCTATGGCGCCGCCGATCTGCGGCTCGGTGCCCGAGCCCATCTCGTCGATCAGGAATAGTGTGTCGCCGTTGCCCTCGGCCAGAAAGTACTTCATGTTGCGCAGATGCGACGAGTAGGTGCTCAGGTCGTCCTCGAGCGACTGGTCGTCGCCGATATCGATGAAGATGCTCTCGAACACTCCGGCGTGCGAGTTGTCGTAGACCGGAGGCAGCAGGCCGCACTGCAGCATGTACTGGACCACGGCAACGGTCTTGAGCGTCACCGACTTGCCGCCGGCGTTCGGGCCCGAGATCACCAGGATGCGCCGCTCGGGCGTCAGCGTGATGTCGAGCGGCACTATCTCGCGGCCGTGGCGCTGCAGGCTCTCCTGAAGCACCGGGTGGCAGGCGTGGTACCACTCCAGCTCGGGGCGCGCCGACAGATGCGGCAGTGAGGCGCCGATGTTTATCGCATAAGTGGCCTTGGCGCGGATGAAGTCGAACGTGGCCAGCAGATTGTATGAATCGAGCAGCTCGTCGATGTGGGGCCGCAGCTCGGCGGCCACGGCCATCAGTATGCGTACTTCCTCGCGGTGCTCCTCGATGTGGAGCTCGCGCAGCCGGTTGTTGGCCTCGACAACCTCGGCAGGCTCGATGAAGACGGTCTTGCCCGATGCCGACTCGTCGTGGACGATGCCCGGGATGCGCCGCTTGTTCATCGGCGCGACAGGCACCACCAGGCGGCCGTCGCGCACCGATGCCGTCGTGTCCTGCTCGAGATAGCCGTCGGCCACGGCCCGGGCGATGACGCGGCGCATGATCGAGTTGATCGTTCCGCCCATCGACGACAGGCGCCGGCGTATGTCGGCCAGCTCTGTCGACGCCGTGTCCTTGATCTCGCCCCAGCGGTCGACGGTGCGGTCGATCAGCCTCGACAGCGCGGGGTAGGGAGTCAGCGCCGAGGCCAGCTCGTCGAGCAGCGGCCAGGGTGACGCTCCGCCGTCGGTGCGGTGCGAGGCGAAGAACGAGACGATCGCCGAGACCGATTCGAGCGACACGGCCAGGTCGGTCAGTTCGGCCGCCGTCAGGAACGTGCCGTCGGGCCGGATGGCCTTGAGCCGCGCCGTGATGTCGCGCACGGCAGCCGCCGGGAAGCCCTCGTCGCCCTCGGTGAGGCGTTTGAACTCGGCCACGCGGCCCAGTTCGGCGGTTATGGCGTCGAAATCGGTCATGAACGCCATCGTGCGGCCCATGTCGGCGCTCAGAGGCGACGTGCATAGCGCCGCCACGCTGTTGCGGACGATGTCGAATCCGATCTTTTCTTCTATGTTGTGAGGATACGTCACTGCTATTTTGAATTAGTCTGCAAATTTAATGAAAATCCCCCAATCCCCGGCAAAAATTTTGCTTTGCCGCCGGGATAATATGGATTTGACTGAGGGTTTGGTGTCACTGTGTGTTTTTTCAGATTGATTCTACATTGGATTGAAAATTGCGGGGTTAATGATGGGATTGACTGTCTCGAAGGTATTACCGTCCTTGTCGCGGATTAAGTTAGGTTTAATTGCCGCTGCAAAGTTACAACTTGTATTTTAATTTTGCAAGTAAAATTGTAAAAAATATTATTTCTCCTTTAAAA
>CAJJQT010000180.1 GCA_905193995.1 uncultured Porphyromonadaceae bacterium
ACTTTTTACCAACTTTTTTATGCTGTAAAACATAAAAAAAATTGCCACATACTGATTTGCAATATATTACAAACTCAGATTTTTTTAGTCCCACGACATCATTGTGCAATGAAAGCAGAAGATGTAATTGCATCGATGACGCGATGGATCTGAGGAAGGATAGGCGTGACATCGTCGTTAACGATTTCGAAGGTATGTGCGTGGCGACAGGTGGGAGCGGGCTGCGAGGCTATGCGGTCAAGAATCTGGCGGCGCGTTAGTCCCGAGCGCTTGACAACCCGAGAAACCCGAAGTTCGACCGGCGCTGTTACTTCTATAACCGCGTCGACCATCCCAGCAAGCCTACATTGATATAATATGGCGGATTCTACGAAAGTAAAATTCGAGCCCTGTTGCTGCACCCATCGACTTACGTCGGCCTCGACAGCCGCATGGACAATGGTGTTGAGACGCCCCAATGCCAGCGGATCATTAAAAACGATCTCGGCAAGTAACCGATCGATGACGCCACCGATGATTACAAGAGGATGTATCTGCCGACACAACTGCTCATGCATGCCAGGATCTTTGTCCATAATAGCCTTGGCTCGACTATCGCAATCGTAGACAGGATAACCCATAGCATCCAGTATCCGCGACACGACTGACTTGCCTGCGCCGATACCGCCGGCTATGCCAACAAGCACCGTCATAATTTTTCAATAATAAACTCCACGCTGTCCGACTCCAACTGCACGTTCTGAAGCTCCGGAGAAACATCGCGGAGACGTAAGCGCATATTGCGCGTCGCACCACTGCGGTCGATAGCGGTATAATCGGCGACCACCCGCATCCTGGCTTCGAAATTCTCGTCAATATAATCACTCTGCGAGATAAGATATCTCACTGTAATAGTAGCCGGAAAAGTAATTAGCCGCACCCCTTCGGGCACATTGACAGTCTCGACGGCGACTTTGCGCGTCTTCAATATCAGCGGCTCGACCTTGAAGGTGACATCCACGCTGTCGGGGATGACACGGGTTCCGGGTGGAGCGATCAAGGCCACACGCCGTGTGACGGTTTCATTGATTCCCGTAAGCCCGACCGACTGAGTGACGACTTTCGAAGATCCTGAGGGAAGCGGTGTCTGCGAATAAACCCTCACGCTGTCGACCGACGAGACAGGTTGCCCGACAAGAACCGACTTCGGCCCGGTAGTCACTGAAAAATCAACTGAAACAGGCAGCAGGATGCCGCATGAAGATGTATAGTTCAGCGTAAGCGAATCAGGCGAGACCAGAGACACTGACGAACCGCCCAGAGCGTTACGGGCAAGCGATTTAAGGTCGGTGTTGGAAAGGCGAACGGCGTTACCAGACCGATAAAGTCTGAAATCGGCCGTGATAGTCGGAGGCTCACCGAAGGCAAGTTTCAGTCGCTGCGAACCCTGTGCACGCAGGCTGACAGCAATGGCTGACGGAGGCTCATTGATAAGCGTCACAGAATCGGGCACATTCGTGAGCACAAAAGGCAGGCGTGCGTCACACTGTTCTTCGTCGTTAAGCGTCATCACATACCAGAGTATGGTGGACACGCACAGAAATGCTAAAAAAACAAGAAAGTCATGACCGCGACGCGAACGCATCACAGCCACAACTTTATCGTAGTATTTCCTGATGCTCACAGCAGGAAGGAGAGAATGACGGCTGTGCCGTCAGTTACTTATTGAGGGGAGCATCTTTGACAGCGTCATCGGCAGCAGGATAGATCGAGCCTTTGTCGACCGAGACAGAAACGCCCTTGGTGACCTCGACAACGAAGTACTTCTCCTTGATATCGGTGATCACGCCGTAGATACCGCCGGCAGTCACTACCTTGTCGCCCTTTGTAAGAGCTTCGCGCTGTTTCTTGATTTCTTTCTGACGCTTCTGCTGCGGACGGATCATAAAGAACCACATCACTACAAACAGCAGACCGATCATAATCAGACCGCTCATACCGCCGCCTTCAGCGCCGGCTGCCGCAGCCTGCAGGGGAATAAAGTTAATCATATCTGTAAGTTTTTAATGGTTTTTCAACATTCGGTTATTTTTCGTTCTCAGGCGCCGCTGCAACAAAGGGCTTGTGTATCTCACCGGCATCGCTGAGCATCTTGATGATGGAGAACAGCATCCCGTTGATGAACGGGCCAGAGCGACGAGTCGAATAATTGTTGGCTATCTCAATGTATTCGTTGAGTGACACCGGAATCGGAATTGCGGGGAAATTGATGATCTCTGCAAGAGCCGTGATCATTATGACAATGCCCATGAACGCCAGACGGTCGGGATCCCAGTCGGAATTGATAAAGCGGTCGATGTATCCGCGGTATTTCTCTCGGTTTTCTACCGCATACGTGAACAGCGACTCGCCGAATTCGGCGTCTTCGCTATCCTTGAACTGCGGCAGGAAAGCGTCGCGGCTGTCCTCCTGAGCGCCGGTAGCCATACGGCGCAGCGTTTTCAAGACTAATGTCCCGACAGTCGAGAGGTCATCGTTCCAGAATATCGACAAGCTCTCAAGAGCCTCATCCAGGAAATCCGACGGAAGCACGACATTGCGGAGCACCGAACGCCAGAATTCACAGTCAGTACGCCAGTCAGTCGACGGGGCCTCGATATACTCGCGGTAAAGGTCCGACGACAGGATAAGATCAAGCAGATTCTTGACAAGACCCTGCGACTCAAACCACGAAAACTTGTTATCCTCGGTAAATTTAACTATTGTGGGATCCTCCCGCAGATATGCGGCCAGACGGTTTTCAGCCAGACGCATATTAGGGTTGAGGTCCTCGGCCGAGGCCAAATACTTACCTTTGGCAGTCTCGATGCGGTCGATCTGCTCGTCGGTAAGCTGTACGATCAGCACAAAGAGCGACAAGTAGAGCCGGTACGCCTGATCGAGCGACTCCTTCAAATCCTTGCGGGCCTTCAGATATGCCGAGCGTGCGTCATTGTAAGAATTCAGCGTGTCGACAGCCGCGCGGATGCCGTGATTGAGTCCGGCAAGCGAGAAATCCTCGTTGCCGCGGAGTGCGGTGACAAGGTCCTGATCCTTGAGTACAATCGTCTCAAGCACGACCGACCAGAAACGGACATCATCCTCAAGCGTATGCGTACGCTTGCGCGTATAATCCTTGAAGACAGCCGAATCAACGATGCGGCGATAAAGACCGGGGATTACATCCTTCAGACGGTTCAGATCGTAAATATCCTTGAACACCAGATCCTTAAGTTGCGGATTATCGGCGAGCGCGCGCCCTACCCTGTTGGAGCGCAGATGCTTGTCTATATCAAGCGGACGGAGGTCGCGGCCGGGGTTGTTAGCTCTGCATCCCGACAGCTCTCCGATAAGCATAAGCATATCCATATATACCGCATAGGCGAACCGACGGTCGCGCGAAGCTCCGGCAGGAGCCGCATCAATCTTGAATTCATTCCGCGACAGCAGATAAGAGTAAAGGATCTGTACAACCTTAATTCTGATTAAAATGCGATTTATCATAATGCTTATGTCCTATTCGATAGTTTTCGTGCTGCAAAGTTACGAATAATTTATCAAGGAACTATAAAAATGACAGGCCAAATTTTTATCGGCATTCACTCTTTCGCATCGTCCGCAGCAGCAAGCGGATTCCATCCCTGAGCGCGCAGAGGCATTGTCTGGCCGTCTCGTGTGACGAGTGCGCATCCTTCAGAGGCCTCGGTTATATAGCCGATGACGCGGACTCCGTCGATGGCCTTCACTCGGTCGTGGTCGGTCAGAGGCACGGTAAAGAGCAATTCGTAATCCTCTCCGCCGTTGAGTGCCGCGGTCACGAGATTCATATTCAGTTCCTCGGCCATCAGAGCCGTCTGATAATCGATGGGAATACGGTCCTCATAGACGCGGCATCCGGTACCGCTGTCCTTGCATATGTGAATCAGTTCCGACGACAGACCGTCGCTTATATCCATCATGGCTGTGGGCTTGACACCTGCGGCAGCAAGCGCCGCGACAATGTCGCGCCGTGCCTCGGGTTTGAGTTGCCGCTCGACCAGATATTCCTTACCTGAAAAGTCAGGTACGAAATCGCGGCTGCCCGCCGAGGCCACCTTCTCGCGCTCAAGCAGCTGCAGGCCCATATAGGCCGCTCCAAGATCTCCGCTGACGCAGATCAGATCTGTCGGGCGCGCGCCGTCGCGGTATACAATGCTGTCGCGGGGGGCCTCGCCTATGCAGGTGATCGAAATCACCAGACCCTGATGCGAAGCACAGGTGTCGCCACCGACCAGATCGACGTGATAGCGCTCGCAAGCCAGGCGTATGCCCGCATACAGCTCCTCGATATGTTCGAGAGTGAATCGGCTCGAAATACCCAGCGACACGGTGATCTGCTTCGGCGTGCCGTTCATGGCGTATATATCGGAAAAATTGACCACAGCACTCTTGTAGCCGAGATGCTTCAGTGGCACGTACGTCAGATCGAAATGCACGTTCTCGAGCAGCAGGTCAGTCGTGACCAGCTCATCGACGTCGGCCGGATAATGCAGCACGGCGGCATCGTCGCCGACGCC
>CAJJQT010000181.1 GCA_905193995.1 uncultured Porphyromonadaceae bacterium
ACATCGCCCTGCCGCCGCGGGGCGACGCCCGCGCCGAGGCGCTGACTCTGCTCGAGCCCCTGCTTGCCGGGCAGGCGACCATTGTGAGCCACGACGTCAAGCGGCTGATGGTCATCACCCGCCGGCTGGGCCTGAGCTGGAGCGCGCCCTACTTCGATACTTCCGTGGCCCACTACCTGCTGGCGCCCGAGACTCCCCACGACCTCCCGACGGTGGCCTTCGCCATGCTGCGGCGCCGCACGTCGGACTACGGCCTGTCGGCCACCGAACGGAAAAAGGTGCGCCACGCCACCGCCGCCGAAGCCGCGGCCGCCACGGGCGAGCGCGCCTCCATAGCACGGCAGCTGCAGCCTATACTGACCGAAAGGCTGAAGGCCGACAGCCTGTGGCAGCTCTACACCGACATCGAGGGGCCGTTCATACCGGTGCTGGCCTCGATGGAGTACGAGGGTGTGCGAATCGACACGGCCGAACTGCAGCGCCTGTCGCGGAAGCTGACCCAGCGCCTCGCCGACGACGAGGAGCGCGCCTACGCCATAGCCGGCGAACGCTTCAACATCGGCTCGCCCATGCAGGTCGGCCGCATCCTCTTCGAGAAGCTCGCCATCGACGCCAACGCCAAGAAGACCAAGCGCGGCGCATGGTCGACGACCGAGGAAATTCTCGAGAAGCTGGCGCCTAAGCATCCGATCGTGGGCCTGATACTGCAGATACGCGGTCTGCGCAAGCTGCTGGCGACTTACGTCGACGCCCTGCCGGCTCTGATCAACCCCGCCACGGGCAAGATACACACCACGTACAACCAGATCGTGACGGCCACCGGCCGAATATCGTCGACCAACCCCAACCTGCAGAACATCCCCGTGCGCACCGACGACGGCCGCGAGATACGCCGCGCCTTCATCGCCGACGAGGGCGACCTGCTGCTTTCGGCCGACTACAGCCAGATCGAGTTGCGCCTGATCGCCGACATCAGCGGCGACCCCGGCATGGTCGACGCCTTCAACGCGGGCGCCGACATCCACCGCGCCACCGCCGCCAAGATTTACCACGAGGAGCTCGGCGACGTCACCGACGAGCAGCGCCGCAACGCCAAGACGGCCAATTTCGGCATCATCTACGGCATATCGGCTTTCGGCCTCTCGGAGCGTCTCAGCATACCCCGCGGCGAGGCCAAGGAGCTGATCGAAAACTACATGAGGACGTATCCGAAAATCAAGGAGTACATGGAGCAGTCGATCGCACGCGCCCGCGAGCAGGGATTCGTCACCACCATCCACGGCCGCAAGCGCTTCCTGCCCGAAATCGGGTCGCGCAACGCCGCCCTGCGCGGCTACGCCGAGCGCAACGCCATCAACGCCCCCCTGCAGGGCTCGGCAGCCGACATCATCAAGATAGCCATGATAGCCATCGCCCGCCGCATCGAGCGCGAGGGGCTGCGCTCGCGCATGATCATGCAGGTGCACGACGAACTGGTGTTCAACGTCAAGCCCGACGAGCTGGCGCGCGTGCAGGAACTGGTGGTCAGCGAGATGGAGCACGCCTACAGCGGCCGCGTCACTCTGGAGGTCTCTGCCGGCGTCGGCACCAACTGGCTCGAGGCGCACTGAACCCCGGAATTAAACTTTATTTCACTTAATTTGTCTTAATTATATAACACCCTCTAAAAAGCATATAAAGTGTCAGATCAAGATAAAATTAATGAAATAAAAGATGCGCAGGACGTCCAGGAGCCTCAGGACGCCGCCGCGCAGCAGCCCGAACAGCCGGCCGACGCCTGTCCGGCGGCCAAATGGCCGTGCGAGTCGAAGCGGTTCATGTGGCTGGCGATCATCTCCATAGTCATCACGGCCCTGTCGTGGATTCTGGCCGGCTTCAACGCCTGGCTCGGCATCGGCCTGAGCGCAGCGGCCGTTGTAGTGGGCGCGCTGGCGCTGAAAAGCCACCGCCACTCGATCCGCAACACGGCCATCACGTCGATCATCGCCGCCACGGTGCTTTTGGTGGTAATCTCGGCGTTCCTGATAGTCATTTACCTGGGATTGAAGACGGTTAGCTGAATTAGCTATTGTAGCTATTTTTTAGCCTTATAGACCTTTGAGGAGGTCGGGGCGCAGGCGCGCCGTACGCTCGAGCGACTGCTCGTGGCGCCACTCGGCTATACGCGCCTCGTGGCCGCTGAGCAGGATGTCGGGCACCCGCCAGCCCTTGTAGTCGGCCGGGCGGGTGTAGACCGGCGGCTCGAGCAGATTGTCCTGGAACGAATCGCTCAGCGCGCTCTGCTCGTCGCCGATGGCGCCCGGAATCAGCCGCACGCCGGCGTCGGCGATGATGGCCGCGGGCAGCTCGCCCCCTGTGAGCACATAGTCGCCTATCGAAATCTCCTTTGTGATCAGATGCTTGCGGATGCGGTAGTCGACGCCCTTGTAGTGGCCGCATAGTATTATTATATTGTCGAGCATCGACAGCGAGTTGGCCATGGGCTGCGTGAGGATCTCGCCGTCGGGGGCGGTGAAGATGACCTCGTCGTACGTACGCTCGGCTTTCAGGGCCGCTATGCAGCGGTCGACGGGCTCGACCTGCATCACCATGCCGGCATCGCCGCCGAAAGGATAGTCGTCGACCTTGCGGTGCTTGTTGGTGGTGTAGTCGCGCAGGTTATGGACCTCGATGGTGACGAGGCCCTTGTCGCGGGCGCGCTTCAGGATCGAGCATCCGAGCGGCGATTCAAGCATTTCGGGAAGAACGGTGATTATGTCGATGCGCATGGCTGTATATTATTAATGTAGTAAGGTCGGTGCGGCCTCCGAGACTTTCGGGTGACGCGACAAAGTTAGCAAAAAAGGGCGAGACCGCCAAAAGGCGCCGACTGTTAACTTAAATACTGTTCCCGAATGCTAATTATAGTTAATTAACAGTATTAATAGTGTTGCGGTATTGAAAAAAGATTTAAATTTGTGTTCCGAAAGGGCATACTATGCTCGGATTAATAAACCTTAAGTCATATTTCATAAACAAAAGTTAATCAATTTGAGAAACTAAAACCTTGAATACCAACAAATAAAGTAATTATGAAAAAACAGCTATTTTTACTGTTATTTTCCCTATTCGCGATCGTGGGCCAAGCCCGAATCGTGACAGGTACGGTTACCGACGCTGAACTGAACGAGCCGGCCATAGGCACGTCCGTTACAGTCAAAGGCCAGCAAGGCGGCCAGGTAACCGATATCGACGGAAAATATTCAATCGACGTTCCCAACGACAAGGCCGTCCTGGTCTTCTCGATGGTAGGCTACAAAACCGTCACGGTGCCTGTCGGCGACAAGACGGTGATTGACGTGACACTTGAAAGCGACACGGAGCTTCTGGGTGAAGTAGTCGTTACAGCCATGGGCCAGTCTCAGTCGAAATCAAAACTGAACTTCTCGGTGCAGGAGCTCAAGAGCGACGACGTGGTCGCCGGTCAGTCGAGCAACTTCGTGAACACCCTGCAGGGCAAGGTGGCCGGCGTCGAAGTGGTGCAGAACAGCGCGCCGGGCGGCGCGCCGCAAATCCGCGTGCGCGGCGTCAGTTCGTTCACCAACTCCGATCCGTGCTACGTCGTGGACGGTCTGATCATGGACAATATCTCGTTCCTCAACCCGAACGAGGTCGAGTCGATGGAGGTGCTCAAAGACGCTTCGGCAACGGCGATCTACGGTTCGCGCGGCGCCAACGGCGTGATCATCATCACCACCAAACAGGGCCGCAAGAACCAACCCGTGCAACTGACCGTGGACGCCAACGTCAGCGTATCGCAGATGGAACGCTACCTCGACTACGCCGACGCAGGGCAATACCTCTACCTGCAGAACCGCAGGGTGATGGCGCAGAACGCCGCCGACGGGACTTCGATCTCCCTGCCCTACACGCAGCAGCAAATCGACGCGGCCGGACGCGGAACGGACTGGCAGCGCGAAATCACGCAACTGGCCGTAACGCAGAACTACAACGTCAACTTGGTGGGCGGCGGCGAAAAAACGACCTACGGCCTCTCTTCGGGTTATTTCAATCAGGAAGGCGTGATGAAAAGCTCCGGGTACGAACGGGCCAACGTCAAGCTGTCGAACACTTACGACCTGACCAAATGGGCGACCATCGGAAGCAATATCTCCTACATCTACGAACGGCGCAACAGCCAGGGATCGAATCTCGCGAGCGCGCTGCGCGCCCTGCCGACGGCTCCGGTGATGGACCCGGACGACCCGTCGAAATTCTTCGGCCCGGTCGACGAGATCGGAAAATCGGGCAATCCGGTAGCCAACCTATACTACAACAGCGACAACTATACGAACTATTACAAGACGATCGCCAACTTTTTCGTCAAGCTGGAACCGGTCAAGAACCTCGTTTTCCAATCCTCTTATACGCTGAACAATTCCAACTCCGAGGGCAAAAGCTTCCTGCCGAAATACGAAGTCAACGTCGACCAACGGCGTACCGACAACGAACTGAGCGTCAACCAGAGCCGCACG
>CAJJQT010000182.1 GCA_905193995.1 uncultured Porphyromonadaceae bacterium
TTCGCCTACCGATTCCTCAAAGGCCGCGATGTCGCGCGACAGGCTGTCGATCATGGTGTCGGTCATGAAATTACGGAAAACCGACAAGTCTCCGCGCTCGCGGGTCGCGACAAGCGACTTGATGTAATCCTCCTTGTTGTCGCTGAAAATGCGCGAGGGTATGAGTCCGTATTCGAACTGCAGCCAGTTCATCACAAGTCGGGCCATGCGGCCGTTGCCGTCAGCCCACGGATGTATCGTGACAAGATTATAATGGACGTCGAAACTCAGATCGTAGAGCTGCTGCACCGACATGTAGCCGGAGCTGCGGCGGCCGGCATTCAGGGTGTCGCAAAACTCTTTGAGTTTCGTCGGTACTTTGTTGAAAGCCATATACGAACGGCCTCCGACTCCGGCCGTCACGTTGAGCAGGCGGATATCGCCGTTTGCCGACGAAAAATCGCCGAGAGCGGTATGGTATTCAGAACCGGTATTCTTCATGGTCAGGGCTGACAGCTCTTTCAGCCGGTCGACGGTGATGTCGGCGTGATCGCGGGCGAAGACGAGCGCGCGTTCGTATGCCGCCTTAAGGTTCAGGTTCATGTTCTGCTCCACAAGACTTTTGCCTTTCAGGGCTATGCCGTTGTCGAACATTATCTGATTTTCGAGTTCGGTGATGGTCGAGCCTTCGATGGCCGTAGAGTGGGTGATGATGGAGTAGAGATAAAACTTGTCATAGTCCAGCTGCCGGTCTATGCCGAGTTTGCGGTATCTGTCCACCAATTTTTCGAGTTTCGTTTTCATACTACAAAATTAGTGATTTCATACTACATTTCCTCGTTTTCATACTACATTTTTGGCGGGCTGTCGCAAAAAATGCGGCCGCAGGGAGGTGCGGCCGCAGTGTAGGGGTTATTCCCACTCGATGGTTGCCGGCGGCTTCGAGGAGATGTCGTAGGTTACGCGGTTGACGCCGCGGACCTTGTTGATGATGTCGTTGGACACTTCGGCGAGGAAGTCGTAGGGGAGACGGGCCCAGTCGGCGGTCATTGCGTCGGTGGAGGTTACGGCGCGGAGCGCGACGGCGTTCTCGTAGGTTCGTTCGTCGCCCATGACGCCGACGCTCTGTACGGGCAGGAGGATTACGCCGGCCTGCCATACCTGGTCGTAGAGACCGTGGCTGATGAGTCCGCCGATGAAGATGTCGTCGGCTTCCTGGAGGATGCGGACTTTTTCGGGCGTGATGTCGCCGAGGATGCGGACTGCCAGGCCGGGGCCGGGGAAGGGATGGCGGTTGATAAGGTGAGCGGGCATGCCAAGGGCGCGGCCGACGGCGCGGACTTCGTCCTTGAACAGCCATTTGAGCGGCTCGCAGAGCTTGAGGTTCATCTTTTCGGGCAGGCCGCCTACGTTGTGGTGGCTCTTGATGACGGTGCCGGTGATGGACAGCGATTCGATGCGGTCGGGGTAGATGGTACCCTGGGCAAGCCAGCGGACGCCGTCGATGCGGCGTGCTTCGCGGTCGAAGACGTCGATGAAACCCTTGCCGATGATCTTGCGCTTCTTCTCGGGTTCGGAGACGCCTTTGAGAGCCTCGAAGAACTCAGCCGATGCGTCGACACCCTTGACATTGAGGCCGAGGCAGCGGTAGTCGTCGAGCACCTTGCGGAACTCGTCCTTGCGCAGCAGGCCGTGGTCGACGAAGATGCAGGTGAGGTTGTCGCCGATGGCCTTGTTGATGAGCACGGCGGCAACGGACGAGTCGACGCCGCCGCTGAGTCCGAGCACGACCTTGTCGTCGCCGAGAGTATCGCGGAGCTCGGCAACGGTCGATTCGATGTATGAACCGGCATCCCAGTCTTGACGGGAGCCGCATATGCCGTTGACGAAGTTGGCCAGCAGAGTGGTGCCGCAGGTGGTATGGAACACTTCGGGATGGAACTGCACGCCCCAGATCTCGCGGCCTTCGACGCGGAAGGCGGCGCAGGCGACGCTGTCGGTCGAAGCGATGATGCGGAAGCCTTCGGGGAGCCGGGTGATGGTGTCGCCGTGACTCATCCAGACGGTGTCGCCGGCGCTGATGCCTCTGAGCAGCGGATCGGCTGAATCGACGAACTCAAGGATGGCGCGGCCGTATTCGCGCGAGTGGGCGCTCTCGACGGTTCCGCCGCTCTGGTATGCGAGCAGTTGGGCGCCGTAGCAGATGCCGAGCATCGGATGGCGGGCGCTGATGGCGGCGAGGTCGGTCTTAAAGGCCTTGTCGTCGTAGACGGAGAAGGGGCTGCCGGAAACAATCACGCCGATGACATCGCTGTCGTCGGCGGGATATTTGTTATAGGGAACGATTTCGCAGTAGGTGTTCAGCTCGCGCACACGTCTGCCGATAAGCTGGGTGGTCTGCGAGCCAAAGTCGAGAATAATGATTTTCTGGGGCATAAAAGTCGGTTGGATTGGCCGGTTAATGTGTCTGCAAAGTTAGGCATTTTCTCCGAAACCTGCAACCGTTTTATTGTGTATAATCAGAATTTGTAGGAGAGTTTGACGGCGACGGTGTGGGAGCGGACGCGGAGCTTGTTGTCGCGGTTGCCGAATTTGGCCAGCGGTGTGAAAGCGGCGCTGGCTGTGATGCCGCAGTAGTAGTGCTCGGCGAAGGTAAAGCCCAGGGCGATCCCCCAGATGGCGTCGACGCGCTTGAAGCCGCGGTGGAAGAGGTTGACCGACCCTGTGCTGACGGCTGTGCTCCCGCCGAAGTCGGGCATGGCGCTCTCGCGGGCGTATAGGTTGACCTCGAGTCCCGGGCCGGTGGCGACCGACATAGCTACCTGCTGTGAGAGATCGAACGAGTATCCGATCATGAACGGAATGCGAAGGCCGATGTTCTTGACCGTTCCCTCGAACAGCGAGTTGTCGGCTATCATATATTGTGTGCCAAGCGTGCGGTAGAATACGTCGAGGCCGGTGGCGGCGAACAGACGGTCGGAGAAACGGTAGGCGTAGCAGCCTCCGAGTGTAGCGCCGGAGCCGGCGGTCCAGGTGCCGCGGCTGCCCGACGGGATGTTGACGTCGAACGATGCGGCAACGGCAAAGTTGCTGCGCTGCAGCGAGTCAGTGGAAACGGCCGGAGTCTGCGCTGCCGCAGCGGCAACGCAGACTGTCAGCATTACAGATATCAGTTTTAATCGTTGAAACATTGTCTTTCGTACGTTTTTTATAAATATTAGAACAAGTTGAGATGGGATAAGTTCCGGGGTGTAGCGAAATTAAAGAAGGCGTGTCGGTGGCGCGGGCTCGGAGCGCCTGCTTTTTCTGCTTTGCAGAGCGACTTCGTCGATTGCCAGGGGCCGCTTTCCAGGATTTGATAAAACGGTAAAAAAGTAGTACCTTTGCAGTCGAAATGGCGAGACTGTTGTCAATTGACTTTGGACGAAAGCGTTGCGGGCTGGCCGTGACTGATCCGCTGCGCATATCGGCCGGCGGCCTGACCACCGTGGCTACGGCATCGCTGATCGAGTATGTGAAAGGCTATCTGAACCGCGAGGTGGTCGACAAGATCATCGTCGGTCTGCCCACGACCATGCGCGGCGAGCCGTCGGAGTCGATGCGCTACCTGACGCCGGTGATCAACCGGCTGCGCAAGGAGATAGCGCCGGTGCCGGTCGAATTCTACGACGAGCGCTTCACGTCGGTACTGGCCCATCGGGCCATGCTCGACGGCGGCCTGCCCAAGATGGCGCGGCGCGACAAGGCGCTGGTCGACGAAATGTCGGCCGTAATACTGCTCAACGACTATCTGAACTCGTCATTTTCATGAAAAAGTGAATTGAAAAGACATTGATTTATAAAAGATGAAACTTCCAATCTATCTGTATGGGCATCCGGTCCTGAGGAAAATATCGACTGACATAACCCCCGACTACGCTGATCTTAAAGAGCTTTTGGCGAATATGTTCGAGACGATGTATGATTCGGACGGCGTAGGTCTTGCCGCGCCGCAGATCGGCCGCAACGACCGCATCATCGTGATCGACGCGTCGCCGCTGGCCGAGACTTTCCCGGAGCTGGACGGCTTTAAGAAAGTATTGATCAATCCGCAGCTCGAGGTGCTTGATGGCGATAAGGAGACCCGCGCCGAGGGCTGTCTGAGCCTGCCGGGGCTGTCGGAGAACGTGACCCGCGTCGAGCATATCCGCCTGCGCTGGCTCGACGAGAATTTCGAGGAGCACGACGAGGAATTCAGCGGCTTCGGCGCGCGCGTGATCCAGCATGAGTACGACCACCTCGAAGGTAAGGTGTACATAGACCACATATCTGGCATTCGTAAGCAGCTTATCCGCTCGAAACTCAATAATATAGCCGCCGGTAAAGTTCGCCCCGACTATCCGGTGCGCTTCGCCCCCCGCCACAAATAAACATATCTGAAAAAAATATGGCCGACGATAAAAAAGTAATTTTCTCGATGGTAGGCGTAAGCAAGACCTACCCTCCCCAAAAGACTGTTTTAAAGAACATATACCTGTCGTTCTTCTACGGCGCC
>CAJJQT010000183.1 GCA_905193995.1 uncultured Porphyromonadaceae bacterium
CCATCGAGTACGAAGTAGATCTGATCGATCAGATCTGGACCGACCGTCCGGAACAGTCAAAGAAGCCATGCTTCTTCCTGGAAGACAAGTACACCGGCGAGAACGTTGCATCCAAACTGGCAAGAGTTCGGGCAAAGATGGCAGAATGCGGTGCTACCGTACACCTGATTGCATCTCTGGATGACAATGCGTGGCTGCTGAACTTCCGTGGTGACGATATCGACTTCTTCCCACTGGTTCTGGATTATGTAATCGTTGGCAAAGACGATGCACACCTGTACATCGACGAAAGCAAGCTGAACGACAGAATCCGTGAAGAGCTGGCGAAGAACAACGTTCAGATTCACCCATATAACGACATCTACGAAGATGCCAAGAAGATTGGTAAAGACGAAGTCGCTCTCATCGATCCGATGAAGATGAACTACGCACTTTACAAGAGCCTGCCATGCAAGGTGGTAGAAGGTGCCAACCCAACCATCCTGATGAAGGCCATGAAGAACGAAGTGGAAATTGCAAACATCCGGAAAGCAGAGCTGAAGGACAGCGTTGCCCTCACCAAGTTCATGTACTGGATTAAAAAGAACTACGACAAGATGGAGATCACCGAGTTGTCCGCATCCGACAAGCTGACATCCCTCCGCGCGGAACAGGAAGGATACATTCGGGATTCCTTCGAACCTCTGCAGGCATTTGGTGCACACGCAGCAATGATGCACTACTCCCCGACAGAGGAGTCCGATGTTCCGCTGAAAGAAGGCGGTATGCTGCTGACCGATACCGGCGGCGGCTACACCGGCGGCCGAAGCCATGACCTGGGCGGGGCTCTCGGCGCTGCACGGGCCGGCGATGAACAGGCGGCCGGAGGCGCCCGGGAGCGGATCGAAAGACATTTTTTCGCTAATCATGGCACAAAGGTAGGCATTTTTTTGTAAAGTGCATTTATTTGCATACCTTTGCAGGGTATTTCTGACATATATTTATTCCAATAATCTTATGATAAAACTCTACTTCATTTCCCGACTGCAGCGCTCCGCGGCCGCGGCGTGTGCGGTACTGGCAGCTCTCGCATCGGTGCAGGCTGCAGCAGCCGAAGAATTTACCTTCCAGGGCATCAAGTACAAGACCATCGACGCCACGACTGCCGAAGTGACCAAGGGCAACGACACGGAGCTGACGGAAGCCGTCATCCCCGAGAAAGTGACCTCGGGGGACAAGACCTACACGGTGACCCGCATCGGCGACAGCGCCTTTGACAACTGCGAGAAGATAGCCAAGGTATCGATCCCCCCGACCGTAATCGACGACTACGCCTTCGAGTACAACTACGCCCTGACCGAAATCAGCCTGCCCGCAGGCGTCACCTATGTAGGCCAGTATGCCTTCTTCGAGGCCGGACTGACCTCGTTCACGGCCCCCGCGGCGCTGAAGACCATCGGTGAGGGAGCTTTCGCCAAATGCCAGAATCTGGTGTCGCTGAGCCTCAACGAGGGCCTCGAGAGCATAGGCGAGCAGGCATTCTTCCAGACCTCCATCGGTGACCTGACCATTCCCGGCACGTGCAAGACCATCGCCGACCGTGCCTTCTGGAAGTGCGAGGGCATCGGGGTGCTGACCATCCGCGACGGCGTCGAGACCATCGGCATACGTGCCTTCGAAGGCCTGACATCGCTCTACGCCCTGTCGCTGGGCAACACTGTCAAGACCATCGGCGAACGGGCATTCTCCGGCGCGGCCCACTACTCGGGCGACCTCACCCTGCCGGCCGCCCTCGAGTCGCTGGGCGAACGCGCATTCGAGCAATGCCCGATGATCAAGAAGGTCAACATCGGCGCCAGCCTTAAGGAAATCGGTCTGATTCCCTTCTCGTTCTGCGACGCTCTCGAAGAATTCCGCGTCGACCCCAAGAGCGAACACCTGACAGCCGTCAACGGCATCGTCTACACCAAGGACATGAAGGTGGCCATGATGTACCCGCCGGCCCGCAGCGGCGCGTTCGACATAGCAGAAGGCACCGAGGCCGTAGCGGCAGGATGCGCCTTCTACTGCACGGGCATAACGTCGCTGACGATGCCGTCGTCGCTGGGCGCCATAGGCGACTGGGCCTTCGCGGGGTGCGAGAACATCCCGGACCTGGACCTGCCGGTGAAACTGATGTACCTTGGCGACCACGCCTTCGACGGCTGCACGTCGGTGACGACCCTGATCTTCAACAGCCCCCTGGAGAAGATCGGCCGGTACGCCTTCTCGAACCTCGCCAACGTAGAGTCGGTCGACATACCGTCGACGGTGACCGAAATCGGCGAATACGCCTTCTCGCAGAACTCGAAGGTAGAGACGTTCGTAGTGCCCGAGGGCGTGACGAAGCTCGACACCGGCGTGTTCTACAACTGCACGGGCATGAAATCGCTGACGCTGCCGCGCGGTCTGACCTCGATCGGCAACTTCGCCCTGTACTTCTGCACGGGCCTGACCGAGCTCGACCTTCCGGACGGCATCACCACGATCGGCGAAAGCGGCCTGTACGCCTGCTACTCGGTCGAGAAGCTGAAGCTGCCCGAGAACCTCGAGAGCATAGGCCAGTACGGCCTGGCAGGGATGATGAAGCTGCGCGACTTGAAATTCGGGTCCAAACTCAAGACCATCGCACCCTACTCATTCTACTATGATACCGAAATACGCGAGGCCATCCTGCCTCCGACCGTCGAGACCATCGGGTCGGAAGCCTTCGCGGGCTGCGCGGCGATGTACAGCCTGTCGCTGGGCGAATCGCTCATCGACATCGCTCCTATGGCTTTCTCAGAATGCATCGGCCTGACGGACATCTACGCCCACGCCGCCAAGCCGGCCTACGTGGAGCACAGCAACGCCTTCGCGGCCTCGACCTACAAGGAAGCCACGCTGCACGTGCCCGCCGGCACGGCCGAGGCATACAAGACGGCCAACGTCTGGAGCCGCTTCACGAGCGTGACGGAGCCGGCCGGCGTCGCCGATGTCGACGCCGACACCGTCAGCATCGCCGCGACCGGCAACCGCATCGTCGTGACAGGCTGCGCGAGCGCCGATATCTACACCGCCGCCGGACAACTCGTGTACAGCGGCGCGACCACCGCCATACCCACCCTGCCCCGCGGCCTCTACATCGTGGCGGCAGGCAATAAAGCCGTCAAGATAAACTTATGAGAATACGTTCGATAGCACTTACAGCCGCTCTGGCCGCGATGATCCCGGCGTGGAGCGCGGATTACACGCCGCGGCGGCATCGCGCCGCGCAGACAGCGCGGGCGGAAGCCGAAATATGGCGTCCGGGCACCCAGACGTCGTTCGAGAACTTCGGCGGCTGGGAGAAGACCGAAGAGAGCCGCTTCACCTACGACCGGCAGGGCCGGATACTCACCCAGTATCTCGACTCGTACAACGGTGGCAGCGAGCCAGCATCGCGGACCCTCTACACGTACACCTACACGGGCGACAACCCCCGCTTCACGCGGCGGCAGACCGACACGAGCACAGACGGCGTGTACTACGACCCGGCGTCGCTGCTCGAGCGCCGGTACGACGAGCGCGTGCCGTCGACGGTGGTCGAGAACGCCGAATCGATGTGGACCGGTGCGGCCTGGGTCGAGCGCGGCAACTGCTACCGCCGGACCATCGAGCGCGACGAAGCGGGCAACATAGTGCGCGTCGACGTGCTCGTGCCCTACGAGGGCGAATATACGGCCGTCGACCGTCTGACGATCACCTACGGCGCCGACGGGCTGCCGTCCACGATGCTGCACGAGGTGCTGACCCAGGGCGGGGAGCCGGGCACGTTTGTCTGGGGCGTGTCGCAGGAGTATCTGGACTGCACGTGGGAGGAATGCAACGGGCAGATCACCGCAGTGGAGGACCTGCCCTACGGCGGCAACCGCCTGGCGAGCGCGCGGATCCGCGTGGCCGAGGGCGTGTACGGCACGCTGACGTTCACCTACCCTGACGAGCGGGGCTCGTACCGCTCGGTACAGAAATTCGTCGACAACGGCATGGCTGTGAACATCATCGGCACGATGAACATCATCGACGACAACGGCAGCTACGACTTCACGATCGAAAACATCTCGGGGCTGGGCTCGATAGTCGGCCGCTACTCGCAGACCGAAAAATATCACGTCGACGCCTACGGCAACGAGACGATGATCTACACCTCCGAGACCACAGACGGCCAGGAAAGCATACTCGGCTGGATGCGCGGCGACATCGAGTACAACGCCCTGCACGGCTACCCCGAGGTGTACACCATCAACGAACGCGACGCCGAGACGGGCGATTTCGAGCCGCTGATGCGCATCGAGTTCGCCGACTACGCCGACGCCGCCGGCATCGCAGCGGCTGAAGCCGACAGCACCGAGGACGAGGCGGAATACTACGACCTGCGCGGCATGCGCATCGCCAGCCGCTGGTACTCATCCTTCCTCCTGACCC
>CAJJQT010000184.1 GCA_905193995.1 uncultured Porphyromonadaceae bacterium
CTGCAGGCAATTGTAGTCGTGGAAGCCGAGGGGCTCATGCTGTATCACACGGCGGTCGAGTTTGAAACCTGACTGCTCGAGGCGCTTGCGCGAGCGCGGATGGCAGCTGTAGAGAATCGGCATGTCGTATTTCTCGGCTATGGCGTTGATGGCATTGAAAAGCGACAGGAAATTCTTCTCGGTATCAATGTTCTCTTCGCGATGGGCGCTCAGCAGGATGTATTTTCCTTTTTCGAGTCCGAGACGGGCATGGATGTCGCTTGCCTCGATGTCGGCAAGGTTCTGATGCAGCACTTCGGCCATCGGCGAGCCGGTGACGTAGGTGCGCTCCTTGGGCAGCCCGCAGTCGGCCAGGTAGCGGCGTGCGTGCTCCGAGTAACAGAGGTTGACGTCGGAGATGATATCGACGATCCGGCGGTTTGTCTCTTCGGGCAGGCACTCGTCCTTGCAGCGGTTGCCGGCCTCCATGTGGAAGATTGGAATGTGAAGTCGTTTGGCTGCAATTGCACTCAGGCAAGAGTTT
The DNA here is from genome assembly GCA_905193995.1 of uncultured Porphyromonadaceae bacterium. Lineage (GTDB taxonomy): Bacteria > Bacteroidota > Bacteroidia > Bacteroidales > Muribaculaceae > CAG-873. The sequence goes on from CAJJQT010000184.1 coordinate 524, forward strand.
GTGTCGCCGAGGATGAGCAGCGCGTCAGGCTTTATGTCGACCATCAGCTTGTACGAGCAGTTGATGATGTTGCCGACTGTTGCGCCGAGGTCATCGCCGACGGCGTCCATATATACTTCGGGGTCGCCTAACTTGAGGTCCTTGAAGAATACGCCGTTGAGGTTGTAGTCGTAGTTCTGACCCGTATGGGCAAGAATTACGTCGAAGTATTTGCGGCACTTGTTGATGGTGGCTGCCAGGCGGATAATCTCCGGCCGCGTGCCCACGATTATCAGCAGCTTGAGCTTGCCGTTGTCGGCAAAATGTATGTCTTTATAATCAGTTTTCATATAGACAGAAGGACATAAGAAATTGTTAAGAACAGAAGTAGATAGAATTGGACAGCGGAATAATAGGTCAGAGTGCTTTTGTTCTTTTGTCTACTTTTGTTCTTTTGTCTCGACTTGGTCGAAATAAGTATCGGGATGGTTAGGGTTGAAGATTTCGTTGCAGTACATGACGGTGACGAGGTCTTCCGTGTCGGAGAGGTTGATGATGTTGTGGGTATAGCCCGGAAGCATTATGACGGACTGAATCTTGTCGCCGCTAACTTCGTATTCGAGTACTTCGTCGGTCCCTTCCTTTCGCATCTGGATGAGTCCGTGACCCTTCACGACAATGAACTGCTCCCACTTCGAGTTGTGCCAATGCTGGCCCTTGGTGATACCGGGCTTGGAGATGTTGATGCTCACCTGCCCACAGTTAGGAGTATGGACAAGTTCGGTGAACGAGCCTCGCTGGTCGACGTTCATCTTCAGGTTGAAAACCGCCTTGTCGGCAGGCAGATAGCTGAGATAGGTAGAGAACAGGCGTTTGGCGAAACTGTCGGCGGGATTCTCCGGAATCATCAGCGTTTGCGGCAGCGCGGCGAACTGATGCAGCAGGTCGACAATTTCGCCGAGGGTAGCTTTGAAGGTTACGGGTACGTAGCAATAACGTCCGTCTTCGCGGCCAACAGCTTCGACTCCTTCGAACTCACAATGATGCTCTTTGCCTTGCAGGGCGAGAATCATTTCTTCTACAAGGTCATCGATGTAGAGCAATTCAAGTTCAACCGACGGGTCATTGACCTGAATGGGCAAGTCGTTGGCGATGTTGTTGCAGAACGTGGCGACAGCCGAGTTGTAGTTCGGACGGCACCATTTGCCGAATAGATTAGGGAAGCGGTAGACTAAAACCTTGGCTCCCGTTTCTTTGGCGTAATCAAAGAATAACTCTTCGCCGGCTTTCTTGCTCTCGCCGTAAGGATGTCCGGCATACCGTCCGATAAGCGTTGCCTGAATGGAGCTGGAAAGCATGACAGGACAGTTGTTGCCGTGCTTTTTCAGCGTGTCCAGCAATGTAGAGGCGAAGCCGAAGTTGCCCTTGCGGAAATCCTCGGGATTCTCCGGACGGTTGACTCCGGCGAGATTGAACACGAAGTCGGCCTGTCGGCAATAGCGGTCAAGATCCTCAGGCGTAGAATCGAGGTCGTATTCAAAAACCTCATCGATCTTGACGGGATAGTTCCTGGCCTTGCCGTCCTTGATATTATTGAGTTGGGCGCAAAGATTCTTACCAACAAAACCTTTGGCACCGGTAACAAGCACTTTCATTTACTGCACAAAGTTCCCTTCGCCGCTAAGCTCTTTCTGAATGTACTCCAGAGAAGCAATCTTCTCCTTGGTCTCGGCCACGTTGAGCTGGCGGGTGTTGTTTGAGTTGAATTCCGTGAGGGTGTTGCGTGTCTCGTCGCCTTCCTTGAAGAACTTATCGTAGTTCAGGCCGCGGTTGTCGGCCGGTACGCGGTAGAAGTTGCCCAGATCCTCAGCCTTGGCGCACTCTTCGTTGGTGAGGAGCGTCTCGTACATCTTCTCGCCATGACGGATGCCGATCACCTTGATATCTTCTTTCTTGCCTCCGAACAGCTCGCATACGGCCTCGGCCTGGGTGCCGATGGTGCATGCCGGAGCCTTCTGCACGAGGATGTCGCCGTTCTGGCCGTGTTCGAACGCGAACAGCACCAGATCCACGGCCTCGTCGAGGCTCATGATAAATCGCGTCATCGACGGCTCCGTCAGCGTGATCGGATTGCCCGAGCGGATCTGCTCGATCCACAGCGGAATTACCGAACCGCGCGAGCACATCACATTTCCGTAGCGCGTGCAACAGATCTTCGTTTTGCCCGAATAGCGGCTCTTGGCCACGGCCACCTTCTCTTCGATAGCTTTGGTTATGCCCATGGCGTTGATCGGGTAGGCCGCCTTGTCCGTCGACAGACATATCACTGCCCCGACGCCGGCTTCTATTGCGGCAGTCAGCACATTGTCCGTGCCTACGACGTTGGTCTTCACCGCTTCCATCGGGAAAAACTCGCACGACGGCACCTGCTTCAGCGCAGCCGCGTGGAAGATATAGTCCACACCCGGCATCACGCCGCGGCAGCTCTCGAGCGAACGGACGTCGCCGATGAAAAACTTGATCTTGTGAGCCACTTCAGGGTAGCGCACCTGATATTCATGACGCATATCATCTTGTTTCTTCTCATCACGCGAGAAAATTCGGATTTCCTTGATATCCGTCTCCAGGAAGCGGCGAAGCACCGCGTTGCCGAACGAGCCCGTACCGCCCGTAATCAGCAGGGTTTTATCCTTAAATACTGACATATTTTATTCTTGATGGCTGATTAATTCTTCGTAGAGATCTATGTATTTCCCGAATTGCCGATCCTTGTTAAACAGCTTTTCAGCGCGGCCCTGGCAATTCTCCCGGCTATATTTTTCAGGATGGTTTAGGACCTGCATTATGCTGTCCGCAAGAGCATTGATGTCACCTTTCGCAACAACGATACCCGTTTTATCATCGACTGCCTCAGGGCTGCCGCCTGTGCGATAAGTTACGACCGGTGTTCCGCAGGCCAGGGCCTCAAGATTTACTGTGGGGAAATTATCCGCGTAAGTCGGATTTACAAGAACTGAAGCCTGATTATAAAGCCTTACAAGTTCATCAAGACTTTGAGTTTTTGATAGACCTTTTATGCCTATTGGTAGATTCTTGATTTGCTGTTCAGAAAGACCGATTAATACGATATCTGCTTTATTCTCAGAAATAACCTCGCGCAATCTAATGAAGTCCTCCAATCCTTTACGAGCAGTCCAGGCTAACGCAACACCTAAAATCAAAGGCTTAGTGTTCTTTGAACCGTTAGTTTTGAATTTTTCAGTGTCAATGCCGTTATGAATCAACCTAATACTGCAATTTCTAAGCATAGATTTTTGGCAGAATGTTTCAAGCCAAGCGGAAACCGGCACAATGGTCAGGCGTTTGCCCAAAGACGCAATCAATTCCTGACGTTTTTTGAAATGTGAAGAAGATTTATCTATTTTGTTTTTTCGTTGAGGACATTGTGAGCAAAGAGATATCCATTTGTCGCAGAGCGGAATGTCAAAGTATGCGCATCCACCTGTAAAAGCCCAGCAATCATGAAATGTCCACACTACATTAATATTCGTACTGCTTAAATATTCATACAATAGACGATAGTTCAGGTAATGATCATGTATGTTATGCAACTGCACCACATCTGGCCTTATCTCCTCAATCTGGCGAATAAGCCTTTTGGTTGCTCCACGTGAGCAAAGCCCTTCGTTATCACGAAACCTCTGCTCACCATAGTGTAAATACATATCCACCATGTTACCCACCTTGATAAGGTGCGACTTTGAGGGATTACCCCATCGTCCATATGCGATAAACGACTCCCATCCGTGAACTCTGGCACATCGGCCTATATGTTCCGCTATTTTACCGGTTGATCCCCAGTTGACAGTGATATTAATCTGTAAGAGTGTTGGCATATTTTCGTACTCAAATTATTACGTCTATTCAGCTATCTAATCTCCTTACAAGTT
>CAJJQT010000185.1 GCA_905193995.1 uncultured Porphyromonadaceae bacterium
CCGCCGCGCCGAGCATGCCGTAGCTGCCCGCCACTATGAAGGCGTCGCCGGCGTCGGCCTTCGATTCGAAGGGATCGCGCGGAGGCAGAAGCGACCTGATGTTGGATTTCTCCATCAGGCGGAAACGCGACGGAGCCGAGTCGAGCGCCTTCTGGCTGAAATCGACGGGAACGATTTTCCACGTCCCCAGCAGTTCGGCGTTTTCTTTCAAGAAGAATGCCACCCGCGGCGTGCCGATGGCAAGTGTCAGCGTGGCGTGTATGATGTTGCGGCTGATCATGCCGTCGACGGCGTCGACGAGCATTCCCGACGGCACGTCGAGGGATATTATGCGCGGTTTCATCTCGTTGATATACCGCACTATGCCCATGTAGCCGCCGCTCAGAGGCGCGGTGCGTTCCGTGCCGAAGATACCGTCGACCACCGTCACTTCGCCCTGAAGGTTGGGCATCGAGAATTGTATGCCTGTGACTTCGCGGAGCGATTCCTGACCGCAGGCGGCCACGAAAGCGTCGCGCTGAGCCGCGCAGTCGGGCGTGAGGCGTTTGCCGCCGATGTTGAAGAGGTAGACCGTAGGCCGGAAGCCCTGAAGGCACAGGTGGCGCGCCGTGGCCATGGCGTAGGCGCCGTTGAGGGCCGGCCCGGCGAATATCACGATCCGGTGGCCCGGGATGATGCCGGATATGATCTCGAGCGACAGCGATTCACCGACACGGTCGATGAACTGAAGCTCGCTAATGCCCTGCGTCTTAAGTGTGTACTGGCGGATGGCCGCTATCTCGTCTGACGAAAATATCTTCATTGTCGCTGCGCTTACTCTTTTCGGCTGCAAAAATAGTAATTTTTTCGCGACTTACCGTCGTTTTTCGGGCGCCGTGCTGTCCGATTTATGATAATTTATGACCATCAGGGCCGTGACGGCAGCCGTCACGAGTCCGCCCAGACTGTAGCACAGCGTGTGCGACGCCAGCCCCAGGAACTGGTTGGAAATAAACACGTATGTGAAGATTATGTAGGTCATGGCCACGGCCGGGATCAGCGCCACCCAGTAGTTGGCCCTGCGACGTACCAGCCACACGTAGATGGCCCACAGCGTCACCATGGCCAGCGCCTGGTTCGACCACGCGAAGTAGCGCCAGATGATGCCGAAGTCGATCAGAGTCAGGCCGTAGCCGATCACGAACAGCGGTATGCACACCAGCAGGCGGTTGAGCAGCGGCTTCTGGTCGTATCCGAACATGTCGCTGATGATCAGGCGCGCCGAGCGGAAAGCCGTGTCGCCCGAGGTGATCGGAGCGGCTACCACGCCCAGAATCGCCAGGACACTGCCGATACGCCCGAGGGTCGTGTGCGAGATCACGTCCACGGCCCATGCCGGATTGTTGCGGTGACCTTCGAGCGCTGTCCCCAGCAGGTCGGCGCCTCCGAAAAAGGCCATCGCGATCGCGGCCCATATCAGCGCGATCACGCTCTCCGAGATCATCGAGCCGTAAAATACCGACCGGCACTGACGCTCGTTGCCCACGCACCGCGCCATCATGGGCGACTGTGTGGCGTGGAAGCCCGATATGGCGCCGCAGGCTATCGTGATGAACAGCGTCGGCACGATCGGGAACGCCTCGGCGTTGTGGTGGTAGTTGTGCAGGTCGGTCAGCTCGGGCACCGTGTACGATTCAAACAGTATCACGCCCAGCAGCCCCAGCGCCATAAGTATAAGTGCCGCTCCGAACACCGGATAGCACTTGCCGATGACCTTGTCGACCGGCAGGATGGTGGCGATGATGTAGTAGACCAGGATGACGACCACCCAGGCCCACACCGGCACGGCCTCCACCAGATTGCCCAGCAGCTCGGCCGGGCTGGTCATGAACACGGCGCCCACCAGAATCATCAGCAGCACCGAAAACCATCTGATCAGCGAACGCATCGGCCTCCCCAGGTATGTGCCGACCACCTCGGGGAGCGACCGTCCGTCGTTGCGCACGATCATCATGCCCGACAGGTAATCGTGCATCGCGCCGAAAAATATGCCGCCGAGGGTGATCCACAGGAAGGCTACCGGTCCGAAGCATGCGCCCAGTATGGCGCCGAAGATGGGGCCGGTGCCCGCTATGTTGAGCAGCTGGATCAGAAACACGCGCCAGCGCGGCATCTCTATGTAGTCGACCCCGTCGGCGAGTCGTTTGCAGGGCGTGGCGTTGGCGTTGTCGGCCCCGGCAAGGCGCTCGAGATATTTGCCGTAGGTGAAGTAGGCGGTTATCAGCGCCGCCAGGCAGATCAGGAATGTTATCATCGGTACTGGGATTTATGCGAGGCGCCGGGCAGTGGGTTTTTGTGACCGTGCCCGGCGCCGTGTTGTGTATCAGCCGCGGAGGCCGCGGAGGCCCCCACGCGCGGTTGCGGTTTATTCGAACTCTACGAGCACGTCATCTGTGCCGACCACCTGGTCGGGCGCCACAAGGATGCGCTTCACGGTGCCCGCGATGTCGGAGTTGATGTCGTTCTCCATCTTCATAGCCTCGTACACCATCAGCACGTCGCCCTTGTTGATCTTGTCGCCGGGCTTCACGCGGATTTCCACCACGCGGCCGCCCATAGGTGCCTTCACGGTCGGCCCCGTGATCGGCTCGGCGGCTGCCTTTACTTCTTCCTTAGCCTCAGCCTTGGGCTTGGCGGCTTCGCTGGCGGCGAATTCCTCCTGGCGGCGGCGTTTCAGGAAGCCGTTGGCTACCGTCGGCAGAAGGGCCAGCAGCAGCTCTTCCTCGTTGTTCTTGGCGAGCTTCACGCCGCCGAATTCCTCGAGCGTCGGGTTGGCCGGAGCCTTGTAGGCCGACACGTCGTAGGGCTTCTCCTCGGCGCTGCCGGTGATCTTCTCGCGGAAGGCCGGATCGACAGGCACCGGAGTGTGGCCGTATTCGCCCTTGACGAGCGAGATGAACTGGTTCGAGCAGTTCGTATAGTCGGGTTGACCTTTCTTACGGTCGAGAGCCACGTTCACGGCCTGCGCGCCCACGATCTGCGACGTAGGCGTCACCAGAGGCACCAGGCCCGCGTCGCGGCGTACCATCGGTATCAGGGCCATGGCGTCGTTGAGCAGATCCTCGGCCTTGAGGGCCTTGAGCTGCGCCACCATGTTGGAGTACATGCCGCCGGGGACCTCGGCGTTCTTGACGATTTCGTTGGGCTTCGGGAAGCCGAAGTATGCCTCGATGGCGTGGCAGGCGTCGAGCAGAGCAGCCTCGTCGCCGCTCTTGGCGGCAGCCACGGCGCGGTCGAACTCGGCCTCAACTTCGGCGGGCAGCTTGTCCTTCAGCGGATCGAAGGACCGCGGCAGCTTGTCCTTGTTCAGGTCGAAGTCGGCCAGCGACTTGCGCGCTTCCAGCAGGTGCTCGCGGATTTCGCCTACGGCCTCCATGTTTACCTCAAGCTCTACGCCGAGTTTCTTGGCGAACACGTAGATCAGCTCGATAGCCGGTGCGGCCGAGCCGCCGCCGAACCACCATATGTTCGTGTCGAGGATGTCGACGCCGTTCAGGATCGCCATCACCGACGAAGCCAGGCCGTAACCCGGCGTGCAGTGGGTGTGGAAGTCTACGGGCACCTTCACGGCGGCTTTCAGCTTCGATATGATCGACGCGGCGCGCGACGGCGTCACCAGGCCCGCCATATCCTTCAGTGTGATGATCTTGGCGCCAAGGCGCTCCATTTCTCTGGCCTTGTTCACGAAATATTCGTCGGTAAAGATCTTCTCCGGCTCGGCGGCCTTCTTGCCGAACAGCCGCCCGAAGAATCCCTGCTTCGGCGCTTCCGGCGCCTTCGGGTCGACCGTGTAGCATACGGCGCCGTCGGCTATGCCGCCCAGCTCGTTGATCATTCGGATCGACTCCTTCACATTGTCTATATCGTTGAGCGCGTCGAAGATGCGCATCACGTTCAGTCCGTTCTTGATAGCCTCCTCGTAGAAGCCTTTCAGCACGTAGTCGGGGTAGGGTACGTAACCGAAGAGGTTGCGGCCGCGCGACAGCGCCGACAGCAGCGACTTGCCCTTCATCGCCTTCGAGATCGTGCGCAGACGGTTCCACGGCGACTCGTCGAGATAGCGCATCACTGAGTCGGGCACTGCACCGCCCCATACTTCCATTATATAAAAACCTGCGTTCTCGTAGTACGGAAGCAGCTTGTCTATTTCGCCCTGGCTCAGACGAGTTGCAAACAGTGATTGCTGACCGTCTCGGAGGGTCAGATCGCGTAATCTTAATTTTCGAGTTTCCATATAATATTTTTTAGCTCGGTTTTACTCATCCGCAAATTTATAACTTATATTTCTATTAAAGAAATTTTTCATTAATATTTTCGTAAAAA
>CAJJQT010000186.1 GCA_905193995.1 uncultured Porphyromonadaceae bacterium
CGACCAAGACCGAGCAGAGCGACCTGGCGCAGGCCCTCTACGGCCGCAACGGCGAGTCCCCCGTTGCCGTAGTGGCGGCCGCCACTCCAACCGACTGCTTCACCATGGCATTCGAGGCCGCACGCATCGCCATCGAGCACATGACTCCGGTGATACTCCTCACCGACGCATTCATCGGCAATGGATCCAGCGCCTGGCGCGTGCCCGACGACGACGAGTATCCCGAAATCAAAGTGCCCTATCTCCCCGCCGAACGCATCGCCGAGGGCGGATGGCGCCCCTACGAGCGCGACGGCCGCACACAGGTCCGCTACTGGGCAATCCCCGGCACCGAAGGCGCCATGCACCGCCTCGGCGGCCTGGAGAAGGACGCCCTCACCGGCGCCATTTCCACCGACCCCGCCAACCACGAGAAGATGGTATGCATACGCCGCGAAAAGATCGCACGCATCGCCGACGACATCCCGGCCCTCGAGCTCGACGGCGACGCTGCCGCCGACACCCTGCTCATCGGATGGGGCGGCACATACGGACACCTCCGCACAGCAGCCGAAGAGCTCTGCGCCGAAGGCACTCCCGTCGCGCTCGCACAGCTGCGATACATCAACCCCCTGCCCGCCAACGCCCTCGACTTATTCCGCAGCTACAAGAACGTTGTGGTAGCAGAGCTCAACACGGGCATGCTCGCCGACTACCTCCAGAGCAAGCTTCCCGGAGTCGACATCCGGCGCATCAACAAAATCCAGGGCCAGCCCTTCACCGTCGCTGAGGTCAAGGACAAGCTCAAGTGTATCATCGATAAGGCTTAAGAGATGGAAAACAACTATACAGCAGCTTCATTCAAGAGCGATCAGTCGGTGCGCTGGTGCCCCGGCTGCGGCGACCACGCCATCCTGAACACTCTCCACAAGGCAATGGCCGCTCTCGGTGTCGCCCCACACATGACAGCCGTGATTTCCGGCATCGGTTGCTCATCGCGCCTGCCCTACTACATGAACACCTACGGCTTCCACACCATCCACGGTCGCGCGGCAGCCATCGCCACCGGCTTCAAGGTCGCCAATCCCGAGATGACCGTATGGCAGATCTCCGGCGACGGCGACGGACTCGCTATCGGCGGCAACCACTTCATTCACGCCGTACGACGCAACATCGACATCAACATTATCCTGTTCAACAACAAGATCTACGGCCTCACCAAGGGACAGTACTCGCCGACCAGCGCACGAGGCTTCGTGTCGAAGTCTTCGCCCTACGGCACCGTCGAAGACCCCTTCATCCCCGCCGAGCTCGTATTCGGCGCGCGCGGCAACTTCTTCGGCCGCTCTATCGATGTCGAGCTGGCCACATCCCAGGAGGTCCTCACGGCTGCCGCCCGCCACAAGGGCACATCAGTCACCGAAATACTCCAGAACTGCGTCATCTTCAACAACGGCATCCACAATCCCATAACCGATAAGGAAGTCCGCGCCGACCGCACCATACACCTGCGCCACGGCGAGAAGATGCTCTTCGGCAAGGACGGCGACATGGGCCTCGTGCAGGACGGATTCGGACTCAAGGCCGTGAAGATCGGCCGCGACGGCTACACCATCGACGACGTACTCGTACACGACGCCCACACCGCATCCAACTTCCTGCACCAGCAGCTGGCCATGATGGACGGCATCACCCTCCCCCTGGCCGTCGGAGTCATCCGCGACGTCGAGGCACCCACCTACGAGACCGGCGTCAGCGAGCAGGTCGACCGGGTACGCGCCGCCAAGGGATTCGACTCGCTCCGCGACATGATCCTCGCCGGCGAGACCTGGACCGTCGATTGACAGCTCCGCATTTTCAACCCCTCCCATACCCTGCCCGTGGCCTCCGGCCGCGGGCAGCCTTTTAAAAACCGCCGCCATGACACCGATCCAAAAATCCGACGCACTCCGCGTGCTCCGCAACTTCTACGGCTACGGCAGCTTCCGTGCCGGCCAGTGGGAGGTGATCGACGCCGCCTGCCGCGGGCGCGACTCGCTGGTCATCATGCCCACAGGCGGCGGCAAGTCGCTCTGCTACCAGATGCCGGCCCTCCTGCTCGCCGGCACAGCGATCGTCGTCTCGCCCCTGATAGCCCTGATGCAGGACCAGGTACAGGCTCTCGTGGCCAACGGCATTCCAGCCGCAGCCATCCACTCGGGCCGCGCCGAAAGCGACTCACGAGCCGCCGCCGAAGCCGCCCTCGCCGGCAAGATCAAGATCCTCTACATGTCGCCCGAGCGCCTGCTCGCCGACGCCGACACCTGGCTCCGTCGCCTGCCGGTGTCGCTCGTCGCCATCGACGAGGCTCACTGCATCTCGCAGTGGGGCCACGATTTCCGGCCCGTATACACGCAGCTCGCATGCATCAAGGATCTGTTTCCCGACGCGCCCGTCATGGCCCTCACCGCCACCGCCGACCGCGACACCCGACGCGACATCACCCGCCAGCTCGCCCTCGCCGACCCGCTCGTGTGGCTCGGCTCGTTCAATCGCCCCAACCTCTCGCTATCCGTCGTACAGGGCGCTTCCGCCCGCGACCGCCAGCGCGCCGTCGCCCAGCTCATACGCCGCTATCCCTCTGACACCGGCATCGTCTACACACTCTCGCGCGAAGGCGCTGAAAAGATGCACGAGGCCCTGACCCGCAGTGGGTTTCGCTCGGCCGTATACCACGCCGGCATGTCGTCCGCCGACCGCGAGGCCGCACGCCGCGCATTCTCCGACGGCGACGTTCAGGTCGTCTGCGCCACCATCGCCTTCGGCATGGGCATCGACAAGAGCAACATCCGCTGGGTCGTCCACAACAACCTGCCCGGCACCATCGAGAGCTACTACCAGGAGATCGGCCGCGCCGGGCGCGACGGTCTACCCTCCGAGACCATTCTCTTCTACTCGCTTCAGGACCTCATCATGCGCCGCAAGTTCGCCGACGACAGCGGCCGCCAGATGGTCGCCGCCGAGAAGCTCGAGCGCATGAAGGAATACGCCGAGGCGCGCGTCTGCCGCCGCCGCATCCTGCTCAGCTACTTCGGCGAGGAAGCCGTCGCCGACTGCGGCAACTGCGACATTTGCACCGACCCGCCCGAACGCTTCGACGGATCCGTTTTGGTGCAGATGGCCGCCAGCGCCATCCTGCGCACCGACTCGCAGATCGGACAGCTCATGCTCGTCGACATCCTCCGCGGAAGCGCCCGCGCCGAACTCCGCCAAAAAGGCTACGACCGCATCCGCACCTATGGCGTCGGCCGCGACCTACCCGCCGCCGACTGGCGCTTCTACATCCAGCAGATGGTTCAGCTCGGACTCCTCGACGTCTCCGTTGCCGACGGCGGCCGCCTCTCCGTCACCCCCTACGGCATGCGCGTCGTCCGATGCGCCGAGCGCATATTGCTTCCGCGCTTCCAGGCCCCCGAATACCGCCGACGGCCGCGCGCCGCAGCTCCGGCCATCCCCGGCGCCACAGCCCCCGACTATCAGCTCTTCGAGCATCTCAAGACCGTCCGCCGCGACATCGCACGCCGCGCAGGCCTCCCCGCCTACATGGTCCTCAGCGACTCGTCGCTGCTCGACATGGCCGCCCGACGCCCGTCCACTTTCGACAAGCTGCTCGACGTCAGCGGCATCGGCCGCGAGAAAGCTCGCCGCTTCGGCGCCGAATTTCTGAAAGCATTAAAAGAATACCATGGCAGATAACTATCTCGAAAAACGCATGGCCGACTACCGCGCCGGCCGACCCGCCGGCCCCGTGCGTCTCGCCGGCCGTCGCCCCGGCACAGCCGTCATCCGCTACGCGCCCCGCACAGTCGTACTCTACCGCCCCGACGCCGACCTCGCCGGCCCCGTCATCGACATCTTCGCCGCCGCTTCGTGCCGCATCGCCGTCATCGCTCCCGCCGATCCCGCTCCCGGCCGGGGAGCCCGATTCTACCGCTCCGATGCCGGAGCCGAGGGCGCCCTGGCCGACATCGCCGCCCGCGGCGAAAAGGTCGACACCGTCATCGCCCGCGCCCTCGAGCCCTGGATGCACGGCCTGCGCATCATCCTCCTCAACCCCGACCCCGCCGCAGTTGCGCCTGGCGATGAAAACCTCATACTGCTCCGGGGCCGCGACCCGCGCCGGGCACCCCTCCTCTGCCTCGCCATGGCCGCCACCGACGCCCGAATCGCTGGACAAGCCATCGATTTTTGATAAAAATTCATCCTCCGGTCAAAAAAAATCGCCAAAAATTTGCACAGTTCAGAAAATCGCCTTAACTTTGCACCGCTTTCGACGAGAAAGGGCGCTTAGCTCAGCTGGTTCAGAGCGTCTGCCTTACAAGCAGAGGGTCGGGGGTTCG
>CAJJQT010000187.1 GCA_905193995.1 uncultured Porphyromonadaceae bacterium
GCCGCCATGATCAGCAGCGATATGGCGATGCGGAAGCGTCGCAGGAGCCGGTAACCTTTGGCCGTGATTTTCATGAATGCGAAATTAAGCATATTTTTTGAAATGCGCAATGCCCGGGTGAGCCTGTCAGCGGCTTTTCGCGGGCGGGGCATTTCAGAGGCCGGTGGGATCCCAGCGGTAGAGTTTGTCGGAGGGGCGTATTTTGGCGGGAACGGGGATGGAGAAGGCGTCGCCCTTGACGGCTTTATCGACGGGGCGGCAGCCGACCATGATGGATTCGACGGTGATCATCAGTGCGCCGGTCGTCGGACCGGTGATGACGATCTCGTCGCCGACGCGGAGCTCGCCGGCTTCCATGAGGAATTCGCCTACGCCCAGGCGCGAGAAGTATTTGACTCCCTTGGCCACGTAGTGCTTGACGCGGGTGGCCGAGGAGCCGTATTTCGATGACCATTCGCCGAGACGCTGTCCGAGGTAGTAGCCGTCCCAGAAGCCGCGGTTGAAGATGCGTGCGAGGCGCTCGTCCCAGCCGCTGACAGCCGCGTCGGTGTATGTGCCGTCGCAAATGGCCTGAATGGCTTCGGAGTAGCATCGGACTGCTGTGGCGACGTACTCCGGGCCGCGGGCGCGTCCTTCGATCTTGAATACGGTGACGCCGGCGTCGATCATGCGGTCGAGGAAGTGGATGGTCTTAAGGTCCTTGGGCGACATGATGTACTTGTTCTCGACGTTGAGCTCGTCGCCGGTCTCGAGGTCGGTAACGCGATAGCCGCGGCGGCAGATCTGTGTGCAGGCGCCGCGGTTGGCGCTGGAGTTCATTTCGTGCAGGCTCAGGTAGCATTTGCCGCTGACGGCCATGCACAGGGCGCCGTGGCAGAACATCTCGATGCGGACGAGCTCGCCCCGCGGTCCGCGGATATCCCGGTCGCGTATGGCGTCGCTGATGGCGCGGACCTGGTCGAGCGAGAGCTCGCGGGCGAGGACGACGACGTCGGCCCACTGTGCATAGAAGCGCAGGGCCTCGATGTTGGAGACGTTACACTGGGTGGAGATGTGGACTTCGACGCCGCGTGAGCGTGCGTATAGGATCGTGGCGATGTCGCTGGCAATGATGGCGGTGATGTCGCTCGCGGCGACTGCGTCGATGATGTCGCGCATGGTGGCGAGATCACTGTCGTACATGATGGTGTTGACGGTCAGATACGTGCGTACGCCGGCGGCGTTGCATCGGGCGGCGATGTCGCGCAGGTCATCGAGGGTGAAGTTGGCCGAGGAGCGGGAGCGCATGTTGAGGCCCCGGACGCCGAAGTATATGGCGTCGGCGCCGGCGTCGATGGCTGCCGAGAGCGACTCGAAGCTGCCAACGGGAGCCATTATTTCGAAATCCTTGCGGTTCATGAGATTGGTCGGGTTATTAGATAATGTAGCTGATGTAGCAAATGTAGCAAATGTAGCTGATGTAGCTATAATAGCTATTTTAGCTAATTTAGCTATTAAACACCAAAACCCGACAGCCGATGGCGGCCGTCAGGTAGTGGCGATGGGTTATTTATGTCTTTGGCCGTCGGTCTTATTCGGCAGCGGGAGCGGCGGGAGCCTGTGCCGGAGCAGCTGCCGGAGCCTGAGCAGCGGGAGCTGCGGCGGGAGCGGTCTCGAACTGGTTGGCGGGAGCCGAGGGCTGACTTGCGGGAGCCTCGCTGCGGATGGCAGCGTGTGAGTCGCTCTTGGGCATGGTGTAGGCCGATGCTACGGAGAGGACAACGATCAGCGCGGCAAGGGTCCAGGTGGTCTTCTCGAGGAAGCTGTTGGTCTGGCGGACGCCCATTACGGAGCCCGCATTGCCGAACTGCGACGAGAGGCCGCCGCCCTTTGATTTCTGAATCAGCACGATGCCGATGAGGAGCACGGCTACGATGACGGTCAAAACGATGATTACTACGTACATATCTGTCTTTAGGTTTATTCTTTTTTCTGAACCTGCGCCCCGGCGGCGAAACTCTGGTTGATCATGAGCTTGCGCAGGAACCGCAATTGGTCTGCAAAGTAAACACTTTTTTCCGGATAATTCAAATTTAAATTGCTAATAATTTCATAAGCGCGGTCGTAACGGCCTTGTTTTATGAATATTTTAGCAAGACTTTCGCTCAGCAGGCCGTCGGCCGCAGGCTCGGACCGGTGGTCGCGGCGCGTGGCTTCGGGTGCCGGGGCGGTTTTCGGGGTGGGGGAAGCCCCGTGGACTGGAATTTCGCCGGGGAGATCGGAGGGCAGGTCGGGTGCGGGATTGGCGGCGAGGAACGCGTCGATGAGCGAGTCCTGGCTGCCGGGAGCGGCGTGGCTCTCGGCTACGGGTTCTGTGCGGGCAAGCGTCTCGGCATAGTCGGGCACGGGGTTGAAGATCATGCGCTCGAGCAGCGCATCCTCCTCGGGTGATCGGTGGCCGTATGTCTCGAGGAATGTCTCGATGGCACGGTCGGTGGCCGGCTTGCGCACTTCGGGTTCGGGGGGGTAGAAATCGTCGAAACCGAGACCTGAAGGGTCGATGGCCGCGATGAGGCGGTCGCGGTCGCCTCCGAGCAGGGCCACGCGGCGCCGGAGGGCAGCCCGTTCGTCGGGCTGCAGGCGGGTGTCGGCGTACTTGAGCAGCAGTGCGGCCGCGACGGCCGATGCCGGACAGTCGCGCACGGCCCGGCGCAGTGCCGCGCAGTCGTCGTCGGTGAGTGCGTCGGGTTCGCGCGATATCTTGACAATCAGTTGGCTGAGAGTGTCCATGACGTTACCAGTTGCCTAAGGTGGCGTTGAAAATCAGGTCGACGAGTTCCTTGGCGATCTGCTGGCAGAGATCGTCCTGCACGTCGGTGAGCATGAGCGAGGAGTCGAAGTCGCGGTAGGCCGAGAAGGACTGGTCGATGTTGTTCTTGTCATTCTTCAGGTCGGTGTACTTGACGCGGACGGTGATGGTGAGCCGCGTCTGTGCGGCGATGGCATTCTCGGTGACGGCCTGGGGGGTGAGGTTGTAGCCGGTGATCTCGCCTTCGAGCATCAGGTCGCTCGCGCCGTTATCGACAGTCTGCAGGCGGGTGTTGCGCGTGATGTAGTCGAGCAGTTCGTTCTCGAAAGTCTGCTGCAGCGGGGGATATACCAATGCCGCGCGGATGGGGAAGTCGCTGACGGAGATTGTATGGTAGACCGAGTAGTCCATGGCCGAGCCGTGGAACGTATAGCTGACGCACGAGCTGAGTGTCAGCGCGACCGTAGCGGTTACGGTTGCGATCAGGGCCGTGAAACGGGGCGCCAGACGCTCTTTCAGCGATATTATGCGGCTTTTCAGTGCCATGCAGGGGTCATTCGAGATCATATTCTTTGATTTTGCGGTAAAGGGTGCGCTGCGATATCTTGAGTTCGTCGGCTGCGGCCTTGCGGTGACCGCCGTGACGGGCGAGGGCGTCGCGGATGGCCTGCTTTTCCTGCTCCTGGAGCGAGACGGCCGCGGCTCCGGCAGCCGAGGGGGCCTGGGCGGGCTGTTCGGGCTCGCTTTCGGAAAAATATGGGGCATCGACCACTTCGTTGGGTTCGGCGTAGGGTGCCCCGGTGGCGCGCAGGCTCTCGGTCATGTCGCGTATGAACGAATATTTCTGCGGCGTGGCCGGCGTCACCTGGGCGTCGATTTCACCGGCCCGGGAGTCGGGCTGTTCGTGACCGAGCCGTTTTTCGAGCTCGTCGACTCTGGCCTGCAGTCGCAGGATGAGGTTGAATATCATCTCGCGTTCGCGCTTGTATGAGTTGGCCTCGCGGTCGATGACGGTCGGGGCGGTGACATCCGCGCCGACGGGCAGGTAGTGGCGCACGGTGTCGGCCTCGACGGTGTTTCCGGCCTCGAACAGGGCGAGTTGTTCGACCACGTTCTTGAGCTGGCGCACGTTGCCCGGCCAGCGGTAGCGGAGCATGGCTGCGCGGGCTTCGTCGCTGAAGGTGACGGCAGGCAGGCGCCAGCGCTCGGCGAAGTCGGCGGCGAACTTGCGCGTCAGCAGCGCGATGTCGTTGCCGCGGTCGCGCAGGGGCGGTATGCGTATCTGTACGGTCGAGAGGCGGTAGTACAGATCCTCGCGGAAACGGCCTTCGGCGACAGCCTTCTCCATGTCGACGTTGGTAGCGGCCACTACGCGAATATTGGTTTTCTGCACGGTCGACGATCCGACCTTGATGAATTCGCCGCTTTCGAGCACGCGCAGCAGCTTGGCCTGCAATTCGACG
>CAJJQT010000188.1 GCA_905193995.1 uncultured Porphyromonadaceae bacterium
CGGCGCGCTGCTCTTCAGCACGCCCAGATAGCCTTTCTGGCCGCGGTCATTCGAGCTCGAGCTGCCGTAGAAGTTGATGTCGCCGCGGATATTCTTGTTCGTGGCCGAGTAGTATGTCCACATCATGTGCGGATTCTCGAATGCGTAGCCCCAGCATGCGTCGGCCATGGCCTTTGACGTCTGCTGGTACTCGAGGTCCACGCCGTCTTCCTGCACCGGGGTGTCATAGCCGCGGTAGAGGAACAGCGGATAGTTCGTCGCCGTGCCGTCGGTGGCGGCGTTCGAGTGGATCGAGATGAACATGTCGAAGTTGTTGACCTCGACCTCGGTGTTGATCTCGCCTAAGTTGCGGTTGTAGTATTCCAGATCCGCCGGAGCCTTGTCGCCCAGCTGGGTCTTGGTGCCGTTGTCGTCGTGGTACGGGCCGCACTTCACGTGCGACATCACGATGTTGTTCGACAGGTCGCGGGCGGCGCCCACCTGCCAGCGTTCGCCTTCCTGGTTCAGCGTCGGATCATACTTCAGACCATAGGCACGCAGCATCTCCAGCACGCCGAAGCCCTTGCGCAGGTTGGTGTTCGACTCGAAGAAGTTCAGCGTGTCGGTATTGGTGCGGCTGTACGCGCCGTGGCCCACTAAGGGGTTCGGGCGGTCGTTCGGGGTCCACGAGCCGTGGCCCGGGTTGATGTAGACGCGCAGTTCGTCGGCCGTCTTGGCCATGGCTCCGGCGGCGGTGGCCAGAGCGAGCGTTGCTATAAGTAACTTTTTCATGGCTCGTCCTTATTTAAGATTGATTCTGTAAAGTTCGCCCGAGGCGGTCGAGTACACGATCGTCTTGCCGTCGGCCGATGCCGAGGGATACAGGGCTATGGTCTCTGCCGGCACGATCACCTGGCGTGCGCCGTCGAGGTTCATCACCACGATTTCCGACGAGGCGTACTGCTGGCCGTTGTCGTATTCGTTCATGCCTACGACCATGTCGTTGCCGAGCCACTTGGCAGCCTGCAGGCGGCCAAGCTGGCGCGCGTTGCTGCCGTCGAGGTCACATACGAAGGTGCCCGCGCCGCTCAGGGTGTATACCACCTTGGTGCCGTCGGGGCTGATTGCCGGCCACAGATACGAGCCGCGGCCCTGCGGGTCGATGGTCGTGGTCTTGCCGTCGACAGTGATGTCGAGGTGGCCGTAGTTGATCGAGGCTACAGGCATCGACAGCGACTTGCCGCTGCCGATCGACTTGGTGCGTGCGCGGCCGTTCTCGACCAGCGTCACGGCGTTGTCGCTGATGGCAACGCCTGCGTTGAGGTGGCGCGAGGGCTTGGCCAGCTGGCGTACCGCGCCCGTACCCGTGTTGACGGCGTCAAGGCCCGTGTAGCGCAGATTTTTCTTGTAGCTTACCGTGCGGTACACTACATTGCTGCCGTCGGGGCTGATCGTCACGCCTACCGGCGACGCATTGCTTGTAAGTAACGTCGATTCGCCCGTTGCCAGGTCCACTTTGTAAAGCGTCGTGGCGCCGAACTGACCGATGACGGCATAGCTGCCGTCGGGGCTGAGCGTTGCCTGCTCGCTGGTGATACCCTCCGGCAGAGCCACGCGGTCGACCGACGCGACTTCTACCAGCTGGGCCTTACCGGCCAGAGCCACCGCAACAGCCATTGCTGTCAGGAAAAGCTTTTTCATGCAGTTAGATTTAGGTTAATAAAAGAAGTATTCAAATAATCAATTGGTTATTGGCGGTTGGCCTGCCTCCGCAACGATGCGTCCGCAGAATCGCCGTCCAAAACTACAAAAAATATCAATACGCCCCACCCGCTTTAACAATCATTAACACCTCCGGAGAGCAGGCTTTCTTTGCTTCGCAAAGCGCCTTCGGCGATTGCCAGCCTGCGCTATGGAAAGCAGGCTTTCCAGCCTGCGGCATTCCGATGCGCAGCCAATTTTCAATTCTCAATTTTCAATTCTCAATTGAATTTCACTCCGCCAGCATGTAGCCCAGGCCGCTGCGGTTGACGATGCACGCGCCCAGCGGACCGAGCTTGCGCCGCAGGCGCGATATGTTCGTGTCGACGATGCGCTCGTTGACCCCTACCCCTTCCGGCCATACCGACTTGAAGATCTCCACACGCGATGTGTAGCCCGCGGTATTGCGCAGCAGCAGCTCCAGGATGGCGAACTCAGTGTTCGACAGGCCCGCCGGCTCGCCTCCGACAGTCACCTCGCGGCGCTGCAGATCCACGGTCATATTCTTGAACCTCACGACGTTGGCCGTCGCGACGGACGACATGGCGCGCCGACGACGCATCACCGCACGCACGCGCGCCAGAATCTCACGCAGCGAGAAAGGCTTGCGCACGCTGTCGTCGGCACCTGCGTCGAGCGCTTCGATCAGCACCCGCTCGCTGTCGTATTCCGAATAATATATCATGCCTACCGGCGCACCCTCGGGGGTAGCCTTCAGCATCCCGATCAGCTCGCAGCCGGTCGGCTTCTGATCCGCCCCGTCGACCAGCATCAGATGCGTGTTGCGCAGGTCGTCGGGCCTGACTTCCGAAGTACGGCCGATCACGCGCACCGAGTAGCCCTCGCTTTTGAGGTTCACGCTCAGCAGGTCCACGATATTGCTGTCGTCGTCGACTATCAATATGTTGCCCAAGGAAGCAGGAGAATACATTTTGACTGATTTATTTCTTGCAAAGTAAAGGTTTTCTTTTCAATTTGTCAAGACCTTGTCTCATACTGAAAAAAGTTGACAGATTTTGAGGTCAAAAACTCAAAATCAATGGAAAGAAAACCAGGACACCGTTACGAGGAATCGTACAAGTTGGAGGTAGTAAAGTACTACTATGACCACGGAGAAGACCGCAAAGCGACACTTCAAAAGTATGGAATAGACCATTCGTGCCTGCGCGACTGGCTATTGCGCTATCAGAGCAGTGAAAAAGTTGTAACTTTGCTTACGCAAATTGAAAAAGAGATGGCAAAGAAGTACAGGCAACTGCCCGAGGATGCGACTGTCGCCCAGACGGAATACGAAAAACTACAGCGGGATCTTGAGCTTGAAAAACTCAAGAACGCGGCCTTGTCGCAGATGATAGACCTCGCTGAAGAAGAGTTCAAACTGCCGATCAGAAAAAAATCTGGTGCCGGACAGTCATGATGCTGCGCACACTGTATCCGGGTGAAACAATGGATACACTGTGCGGACTGTTTGGCAAAACACGGCAGGCGTTTTATAAATGGCATCAATCGGATTTTACCGAATCGACTATGGGTGAAATCGTGGTTGAAGAAGTAAAGAAAATCCGGCAAACGGCTCCCGGTATCGGTTCTTCAACGCTTTATCCATTGTTGGTCAATATATTCGGAAAAGACAACATGATGGGACGGGATGCTTTTTACGCGCTCATGAAAGCACAGGGCCTTCAACTCAAACGCCGTCGCAGTTACAGGACCACCAACTCATTCCATATGTTCAGGAAGTGGAAAAATTTAATAAAAGATTTTGCGCCGACAGCTCCGAATCAGTTGTGGGTCAGCGATATTACATATATAAAGCTGACTCATGGCGTCGTATATCTCCACTTGATCACAGATGCTTTCTCGCGTAAGATTTTAGGATGGAAAGTGGCCGATTCACTGGAGGCACGTCACACATTGGAAGCATTCAATATGGCGGCCAAAGATGCTGCTCAAGCGGGTGTGGACCTTACAAGACTCATCCATCACAGCGATCGCGGTGTCCAGTATTGCTGTTCGCTTTACGTCAGCCGTCTGCTTGCATTAGGTATACGGATATCTATGACCGAGGAGTACAAGCCGACAGACAATGCAAAGGCCGAACGTGTCAATGGCATTGTGAAGCAACTGTTTATTGACGGGCAGGTTTTCACAGAAATCTCGGATGTATACTTCGCGCTTGCGCGAGGTATTCCATTCTACAATGACGTGCGCCCTCATAGCAGTATCAGTCATGAACCGCCATCGAAAGTGCATCGCGGAGATGTGGATAATCCGACACAGTTATGGAAGTCATACCCTCGTAAACCAACTGCTTGTTTTGATATGATCTCATCCCCCTAAGCCCCGTGAACGACCCGTGCCCCTGCGCAGCCTTGCTTGGCCCCGCGGGGCCAAGCAAGGCTCATCATCACGGCTATGTCAACTAAAATAACTATCTTTGTAAACCTTTTTAGTAAACTGTAAACTTAACGGACCCTTATCTGTCAACCATTTTTAGGAAAAGACA
>CAJJQT010000189.1 GCA_905193995.1 uncultured Porphyromonadaceae bacterium
ATAATTGACCGACAGTACGATCGCCAGAGCGAGGGTCGACTTGCGGCCGTCAGTCACCGTGTAGGTGGCCTTGTCGTAGATCACGGGCTGGAACACCCCGTAGCCGAATCCCATAAGCACTGCGGCCACGTAGAGCAGGTAATGCTCGCGGGCCATAGCCATCAACAGCAGACCGGCGGCAATGGACACCGTCGCGAGCAGCGAGGTGCGCTGTCCCAGGAGCTTGATGACGTAGGGGAGCACGAATCCCGGCAGAAAGACTGCAAGATAGAACAGGGCCGTCACCGTTCCCGTGATGTCGCTGCTCATATGGTCTTCCTGAATCAGGAACGGCAGGTAATATGATATCACCGACACGGCGTAGGTGATGAAGGCATAGAGCCCCACCAGTCCGAGAATGCGACCGATAATGAATCCCGAGCGGGTCTTCTCACCCTGAGCGGGCACGCCGATCCCCGTGGCCGCCTCAGCCTGCTCGGAACCGGCTCCGGGCGGAGCGCTGTTCATCTTGACGGATGCCGTCGGATTGACATTGCGCACGAACAGCATCAGTGCAAGCGGTATGGCGGGAATGAGATAAACCAGAAAGGGCGTGTGCCAGTTGCCGTGATTGAGCCATCCGACCACGAATGTGGCCGCCACAAGGGCCATGTTGGAGATGCCGCTCTTGATGCCGAGCTGTTGCATGCGGTACTTGCCGGAAAAGATATCGGCGATGAGGCCTGCGGCCAGCGGAATGACAAGCCCGCAGCCGCAGCCCAGAAGGCAGCTTACGGCGATAAGCATCGGCATGCTGTCGGCAAAGAAATATAGAATGCCCGCTGCAAGATATATGGCCAGGCCGATGACAACTATCCTGACCTTGTCCTTCGATTCGGAAAGCTTTCCGGAGAAAAGAACAAACGGTATTATCAGCAGGTTGGGCAATACGGTGAGCAGCTGTATCTCAAGATCGCCTACATGAGGAAAAATCTTGTCGAGATTGCCGAGCATGGGGCTGACGGCCAGCCCCGGAAGGTTGACCACCAGCGAGATCGACCATATTGCCAGCAGAGCCGGCAATGTGATCGTCCCTTTTCCGGTGGGAATTCGCATCATGACAGGTGATTTTTTATGTTATTTCGCCTGATTCTCACGCTCGACGGCTGCTTTCACCTCTTCGGCCGTAGGCTGATAGCCGGCCGGCCATTTCGATACTTCGCCGGGCTTTCGGCCCTCTATCTGCCAGTCGAAGGGATAGAAGTCCGTGCCTGCGTCGCGCCATGTTTTCTTGCGTCTGGCATAGATTATGAGCGGCAGGGCGATGAATACGGCCACACCCAGCGTGAGGATGCCGACATAGACCACGGGGCTGCCCGTCTTGATCTGCGTGGGGGGCACGAAACTGAGTATACCGGCCACTACGGCTCCGAGGATGCCGATACCGGCCACGATCCACATGCCCAGACGGCCGCCCGGCACGCGGAAGCCGCGGTGCTTGTTGGGCGCGGTGTGGCGCAGACGTATGAATGCCACATAGATTATCACTACCATGATCAGGTAGATGATAGTTGTCATCTGGCTCAATATCTGGTAAGCTGACTCAACGGAAGGAAGAAGCACAAGTACCAGCGACAGTATCGTCACGATGGCGGCCTGGATGTACAGGATGGTCGTCTGCACGCCGTTCTTATTGGTATGCTGCAGCGACTTGGGCAGATAGCCGGCTTTGCCTACGGCAAGCAGACCGGTCGAAGGACCCGCGATGACGGCGCTGACCTGTCCGAGAACACCGAAAGTAATCAGGACGGCCATCACATTCCCGAGCCAGGGCGCGCCTATGGATGCCCATAGGTCATTGTATGCCACGAGTAGACTCTGGAGGAGGTTGATCTTGCTCTCGGGGATGACCATTCCGATGGCGAGCGTGCCGGCCACAAAGATGGCGAGGATAATAAGCACCGCTACCAGAACCGACTTCGGAAAATCGCGCGAAGGGTTCTTCATGCCCGGTACGTGCACAGCCTGTATCTCCATGCCTGCATAGAACAGGAAGATGCTGGCGGCGAGTACGATCGTGCCGAACTGTTCGAAATCAGGCCAGAACGGCTTGTCGAGAGGAAGGTAAATAGTCTTGCCCAGAAGCAGATACACCACTCCCATCACGATAAGTACGGCGGCAGGGATAATCGTGCCGCACAGACCGCCCAGCGTGCTGAGCTTGTTGGCGTATTTCATGCCACGGAACGTATTGAATGTACAAATCCAGTATACGCCAAGCACTATCAGCAGGGTGTATATGCGGTTGCCGGCCAGTCGGGCATCGAAAGCTTCAGGCCAGAAAACGTAGGCCAGCGATACCGCTCCGAACATCAGTACGGCCGGGAACCAGATCACCACCATCTGCCAGTCGAGATACATGCTCAGCCATCCGGTGCGGGTGCCGAAGGCTTCGGATACCCAGCGGAACACACCGCCCGACCGCGTATATGTGGAAGCCAGCTCGGCGCAGACCAAAGCGTAGGGTACAAGAAAGACAAGTGCGGCGAATACGTAATAAAATATGGACGTCAGGCCGAATTCAGCCTGAGAAGCGAGACCTCGCATGCTCACGATGGTGGTCACGATCATGATGGCCATCGCCATCATGGTGAGCTGCTTGCCGCCGGTCGGATGAGTCTGAGGGGTAGTCTCTTTAATCTTATTATCAGCCATAGGAATAAATCTTTTGTAGATGAAATGTAAGGAGCCGGTACCGGACATGTCCGGCACCGGCTCCGGTTAGCTGTATTTTAAATCCCGTCACAGACTGACGGCATTACAGTATCTTATCTTGCCGGATAGATGGTAGGATAGGCTTCGCCGATCTTCGTGCCGACCTTGTAGTGAACGCCGGGACGGGCTGTGAAGTTGACGTTGCAGGCTGCTTCGAATACCATGACGATATCCGAACCGCCGAACTGGAAGTAGCTGATTTCTTCGCCCTTGCGCAGGACCTTGCCGACTTCGGCGGTCATTATGACCGACGATACCTGGCCCATGCCCATAGGCAGAACGGCTACCAGGCCGATCGGGCTGTCAAGGACAACCAGGCCGCGGTTCTGCATGAATTCGTAGCCGGGGTTGTCGGGAGCATCGAATGTGTTGACTCTCTTAGCTTCCAGACGGTTACGGCCCGATGCTGGATCCGGCACGGCGGTCACTTCAAGATATACGTCGCCCATGATGTCGCGCGATTCGAGTACACGTCCGCCTACAGGGGCATGCTGACGGTGATAGTCGGCCGGGCCCAGGAATGAGTGCATCCATTTGCCGCCGGCGAAACGGTCCTTGTAGGGGCTGCCCTCAAGGAGCTCCGAGATCTTCCAGTGGATACCCTTGATCTCGATGGTGTCGTCGCCGCGTACTTCCCACGATCCGTCGAATGTGGCGTCGGCAGGCGAGGTGATGATACGGCTGTCTTCGATGTCGGCGATAGGACGGCAGCCCGGTTTGGTGTGGCGGGCGAAGAACTGGTTGTAGGTCTTCCAGCTTCCGTGAGGCTCCAGATACTCGGCCATGTTGAACTCGGGCGAATCGTAGAACGACTTGATGGTTTCCGGAGTGATTGACTCGGGGCTGTCGAGGAATTTACCCAGCTCTTTTACATAAGCCTTCATCCATGCCGACAGAGGGGTGAGAGCAGGTGCTTCATCGCGCGGTGCTACGGCATTTTGCAGTTCTTTGACAGGCGACTGGTCCAGGATGAAGTAGAATTTGCAGATATGATTGAACATTGCGCGGCCGAACTGATTCTCCAGAGGAATCCATGTCAGATTCGAATCGAGCCATGCGTAGTAATCTTCGAGCGAGTTGATGTCGTCCATTTCCTTGACATCACAAGCTTTTGCATTTTCATAAGCCTTCTGGAACTTGTCCTGCCAGCCATTCTTTTCGATCATGTCGAGAAGCTCCTGCACGATCGGTTGGTGTTTTGTATTAGCCATAATTGTTTAATATTGGGGTTCAAATATTTTTCTAATTTTCAGACGTCTTATTAAACAACATAGCCGGATGATTTTAGTTCAGCCCGTCAGTGCTTTTTTAACATTGTGTATCAATTCATCCACATGCCGGCCGTCTCAGATGGCTTCTGCTCTTGATACAGCGATTTTGTCAATGCGGGCATGATCCATGTCGGCCACTTCGAGACAAAAGCAGTTCCATCTGATGATATCGCCTTCGGCC
>CAJJQT010000190.1 GCA_905193995.1 uncultured Porphyromonadaceae bacterium
GACGCCGGATTGGTGCCGTGCGCCGAGTCAGGCACAATGACTTTCTTGCGTGCGAAGTCAGCGCGACTGAGATGATAGGCCTTGATGACAAGAAGTCCTGTAAGCTCGCCTTGAGCCCCTGCGAAAGGATTCAAGGTGAATTCGCTCATACCGCCGATCTCGCACAGGGCCAATTCGAGCCGACGGTAGATGCAAAGGGCGCCCTGTACGGTCGACGCCGGCTGCATCGGATGCAAATGCGCCACCCGACTGTCGGCTATTACGGCGTCGTTGAGCTTTGGATTGTACTTCATCGTGCACGACCCCAGCGGATAGAAGCCCGTGTCGACGCCGAAATTATTGGTGGACTGGTTGGTATAGTGGCGGACAACCGTAGGTTCGTCAACCTGAGGCAGTTCGGGCTTGGTCTCGCGCATGTAGTCGGCCGGGATGGTCGTCATCGCGTCCTTGAATTCACTCTCGGGCAGGTCGTAACCGCGGCGTCCGTATCTGGACAGATCAAAAATCAGCTTTCCGTAAAGTTTGCGGTTCATGGCTTAGAGATTTTGGATGGTTGATACATATAAATCGATATCGGCGTCCGTGCGCTTTTCGGTGGCGGCGATGATCATCTCGCGCTCATCGACTGCAACACCGCCCAGAATCCCTGCGGCGGCAAGGGCGTCGAGGACCTGAGCCGTGGTGTAGCCGTCGGCGACAGCCATCTTGAATTCGTTGAGGAACGGCTTGTCGGGATGGCTGAGTCGCAACTTACCTGTCGCCTCGAGGCGTGCGGCCAGCTCATGCGCGGCGTCGCACGACAGGCTGTTGACCTTGACAAGGCCGTCGGCGCCCATGAGCGACATATATACGGCAGCCTGCAGAGTCATGATACCCTGATTGGAGCAAATATTCGAAGTCGCCTTCTCGCGGCGTATGTGCTGCTCGCGTGCCTGGAGTGTCAGTACGAACACGCGGTTGCCGAGATCGTCGGTCGTAGCGCCAACGATTCGGCCGGGCATCTTGCGCATCAGCGCGCGGGTAGTGCACATGTAGCCGAGATAGGGCCCTCCGTAGTTGAGCGGCATTCCGAGTGACTGTGCCTCACCGACGGCTATGTCGGCCCCCCATTCGCCTGCCGGACGGATGACTCCGAGTGTTATTGCCGGAGAGTTGATCACGAACAGCGACTTGAGGTTGTGCAGCTTATCGCTCCATCCGGTGAAGTCTTCGAGGATCCCGTAGTAGTTTGGCGTCTGGGCAATGACGGCAGCTACATCGCCTGCGCCGAGCATCCGGTCAAGCTCCTTCTTATCGGTGACGCCCGCATACTCCGGTATAACCTCGACAGGTATGTCGTGATACCGGGCATATGTGTTCACGACGGCGGCGGTCTTTGGGTCGACTGTAGCCGAGATCAGTATGCGGCGTTTTTTGCGGGAGGCGTGTACGGCCATCAGCATTGCCTCGGCGGTCGCCGTGGCACCGTCGTACATCGATGCGTTGCTTACGTCGAGCCCTGTCAGCTGGGCCATCATCGACTGATACTCGAAGATATACTGGAGCGTACCCTGCGAAATCTCGGGCTGATAGGGCGTGTAGGCGGTCAGAAACTCACTCCGCGAGGCAATGGCCTCGACGACAGCAGGTGTGTAGTGGTCGTATGCGCCGCAGCCGGCGAAGCAGATAAGCGGACGGTTCTGCGCGCCTGCGTGTTCAAAATATGCGCGGACTTCAGGTTCGGAGAGCCCGTCGGGCAGGGCATAAGGCTTTTTCAGGCGCAAAGCTGCAGGGACGTCAGCATAGAGGGCGTCGAGATTAGCCGCACCGCAGACCGAAAGCATCGACCGGATGTCTTCGGGCGTATGTGGAAAGTACCGGTGGCTCATAAGCCTCAGTGTTTCTCTGATTCGCAAAGCTTTTCGTAGGCTTCGGGGGTAAGCAGCTTATCGAGCTCCGACGGGTCGTTCATCTCGACCTTGATGATCCAGTTGGTCTCGGGGTCCTCGCTCACGAGACGCGGATTGTCGAGCAGCTGCTCGTTGATCTCGATGACAGCGCCACTGACGGGAGAAAACAGGTCGCTGGCCGCCTTTACACTTTCGATAGCGCCGAATTCCTCGCCGGCCGTGACATCGTCGTCGGCCTCGGGCATATCCACGTAAACTACGTTGCCAAGCTGATTGGCTGCATATTTCGAAATGCCTATATAGGCAATATTGCCCTCAACACGGGCGTACTCATGTGTCGGAAGATAATATACGTTGCTCATCACTGTGTTATTTTAGTTGTTATGCAGTTTTGTTTATTTCTTGTATTTCGGTGTGTAGAATCTTTTCTTGACGACCTTTGCGGGAAAAACTTTTTTGCGCACCTGAACCTGAAGAGAGGTGCCAAGTGCGGCGGAGCTGACATCAATTATAGCCATTGCCAGATTCTTGCCGAGGGTAATCGAGTGGTAGCCTGTAGTCACCTCGCCGACAGTACAACCCTCTGAATCGAGTACCGAGTAACCGTGGCGCGCTATGGCGCGGCCATCAATTTCGAGGCCTACCGTCTTGCGCTTTAGCCCGGCAGCTTTGGCTTCGGCGAGAGCTGCGCGACCGATATAATCGGCCGGTTTGTCGAGCTTGGCGAACATCGAGAGTGTGGCCTCGTGTGGGGTGATATCTTCGGATAGTTCGTCGCCGTAGAGTGGTAGACCGGCCTCGAAACGAAGCGTATCGCGGCATCCGAGTCCGCATGGTTCGACTCCGGCAGTCATAAGGCGGTCCCACATGGCGATAATGTTGTCTGCAGCGGCATAAATCTCGAATCCGTCCTCGCCGGTGTAGCCCGTACGGCTTACGATCATGCCTCCGATTTCCTTGAAAGTATAGAATGTCAGATCCGACACATCAATGTCAAGTATCTCTTTAACCGTTTTTTCAGCATCGGGGCCCTGAATGGCCAGTTCGGCGTAGTATCCGCTCAAATCTTCAACCTTAACGTCGTAGCGGCCCGAATGGTTTTGAATCCAGGCTACATCCTTGTCGATATTCGAGGCGTTGATCACAAGCAGGAATTTCTCATCGCTATATTTATATACAAGCAAGTCGTCGACAGTGCCGCCACGCTCGTTGAGCATCATGCCGTACATCACCTTACCGGCGCTGAGGGTGGATACGTCGCCGGTAAATATGTAGTTGACAAACTGTTGTGCCTGCGGACCTTCGACGAGCACTTCGCCCATATGGCTCACGTCGAAAACTCCGACGCCTTCGCGCACGGCATTGTGTTCCTGTTCGATTCCGGCATAGCTTATTGGCATGTCGTAACCCGCAAAGGGCGACATGAGTGCGCCGAGGGCCGTATGCCTGTCATGAAGGCATGTTGTTTTCATGGTCATGAAGTATTAAGTCTATTAATTGTTCTTTTGTGAGGCCGTCGATTACAGCGGCTGTGTCAATATCTCTTAAGATTTCGGCGAGCGAGGTGCGGTCGGCTCTCGTGCCGACAAGCCGGTCGCAGAGGGCTGAATTGACGTCGGACAATGCAAAGAAATCGCCGGAGAGCGCCATACTTTCGATTTCGCCTGCGTCCGAGAGACTTATACGGCACCGGATTTCTCCGACACCTTCGATTCGTCGGCTGCTGCCAGCGCGGTCGGGACGATCGTTATAGAATTCGGGGGAGAGATACGAGCGCTCGATTTCCTCAACCTCGCGGATATCGCTGGCCGTAAGCTCATAGAATCCGTCTGTGCACATACACCCGACGGCATGGTCGACAAACTCGCGGCAGCTCATCGACAGTCCGTTGGCTCGCAGGGTGGATATCCGGGCCGGAACTGATTTCACTCCGTTGCCGCTCAGCTTTGCGCGCGAAGGCGTCAGCACCTTCGCCATTGTCGCAGGATCGGCGTCGTAGAGCATGGTGCCGTGAACGATGCTGTGACCAGGTACGGCGTAGAAAGCGTTGCCGGCAACTTTGCGGCCTCCGATCTCGATATCGTTGCGTCCGCTGCGCTCGGCTTTGAGTCCGAGCGATGCAAGCATGCCGATGACGGCGGTGGTGTAGCGGTCGAACGACGTCTGCACTCCGTCGCGGCGCGTCACGTACGAGAACATCACATTGTTGCTGTCCGAAAATACGCATCCGCCTCCGCTCTTGCGCCGCCACACGGCAATGCCGGCACGGCGGCAATAGTCAAAGTCGATTTCGCGGCA
>CAJJQT010000191.1 GCA_905193995.1 uncultured Porphyromonadaceae bacterium
TCCAGCGCGCCTACGACCAGCTGTCGCAGGACGTGTCGCTCAACCGCGCCGCTGCCACTTTCGTGTCGTTCTACAATGGTGTGTGGGGGCTGAACGATTCGACACACCTGGGGTTCTTCACCGTGCCGATGATCACTAACATCCCGGGCATCCTGTATCTGGCTCCTACCTGCCGCGAGGAATATATGGCCATGCTCGACTGGGCGCTTGCCTATGAAGGCGGTCCGGTATTCGTCGCCACGCCGGGCGGGGCCGTTCTGAGCCGCCCCGGCGACTATGCGGTGGATTATGCCTCCGCTGGCTACGAAACAGTCAGAGATGGCTCGGAAGTGGCAATTCTGGCCGTCGGAGACTTCCTGCCGATGGCACTTGAGGCCGCCGACCTGATGAAGCGGCGCGGCATTACCGCGCGGGTGCTCAGTCCGCGTGCCATTTCGCGCCTCGACACCGCTGCTCTCGACGCCCTGAAGGACTTCCGTACGCTCATAACCCTCGAGGACAACTCCGTCGACGGCGGTTACGGCCAGAAGGTTGCCGCCTATCTTGGCGAGGCGCCGGTCAAGATCATCGTCCGCGGTCTGCCGAAGGCTTTTCCCGACCGCTTCAACGCCGCCGAGCTGCTTCAGGCCTGCGGGCTGACCCCGGAAGCAATCGCAGCCTTGGCTTAAAACAGCTATCTTAGCTAAAAAAATCAGCCGCCCTTCCCGTAAAGGAAAGGCGGCTGATTTAGTATCGGGTAGGGGACCTGTCGTTATTTGGCGGCCACCGCCTTGTTGCGGCGGGCGTCGGTCAGATAGGCCACAGGCGATGCGATGAAGATGGTGGCAAGTGTACCTACGACAACACCGAGCAGCATTGCGAAGGTGAAGCTGCGGATGGCGTCGCCGCCGAGGATGAAGATACATACCAGTACGAGCAGCGTCGAGCACGAGGTCATGATCGTACGGCCTAAGGTCGAGTTGATCGACTTGTTGATGGTCGTGAAGAAGTCCTGCTTCGGGTACAGGGCCACGTTCTCGCGCACACGGTCGAATACCACCACGGTATCGTTGATCTGGTAGCCGATCACCGTCAGGATGGCGGCGATGAACGTCTGGTCGATCTCCATCGCGAAGGGCAGCACACCGTAGAAGAACGAATAGAAGCCGATGATGGAGAAGGCTGTAAAGGCCACGGCAGCGAGGGCGCCGACCGAGAAGGCCACGTTGCGGAAGCGCAGCAGGATGTAGAAGAACATCGCGATAAGGGCGATCGTCACGGCGATGTAGGCGTCGGTACGCATGTCGTCGGCTACCGACGGACCTACCTTCTGCGACGATACGATGCCCTGGCTGGCGTCCGTGGTCGAGAATTCGGCGGCGGTCATGCCCTGGCGCAGGTAGGGTTTCAGCACGTCGTACAGGGTCGATGTGATTTCCTTTTCGGTGCCTGCGTTCTCTTCATTGATCTTATAGTTGGTCGAGATACGTACCTGGTTCGAGCTTTCGATGGTGATGACCGAAACCGACGAGCCGGGGAAAGCTTCCTGAACCTTGCTCTGGAGCTCTACGGGATCTACTTTCTGCTCGAACTTAACAACATAGTTGCGGCCGCCCGAGAAGTCGATGCCCTGATAGAGGCCGCGGGCGAAGAGCGAGATGATCACGGCAGCCACGAAGATGCCTACGACGGAGAAGCTGATCTTGCGGGCGCCGAGGAAGTTGTAGTTGGCGTTGACGAACATCTTGCGCGAGATGCTGGTCGAGAAGGTCTGGTTCTGGAAGCTCTTGCTCTTGGAATACCACAGGAAGAAGAGGCGGCTCAGGTAAACTGCCGTGAAGAACGAGCAGACGAGGCCGATGATCAGCGTGGTCGCGAAGCCCTTGATGGGGCCCGTGCCGAAGAGCATCAGGATCACGCCGGTGATGATCGATGTGAGGTTCGAGTCAAAGATGGCCGAGAAAGCGTTGCTGTAGCCGTCGGCAAGGGCGGTACGCACGTTCTTGCCGGCGCGGAGCTCTTCCTTGGTACGTTCGAAGATCAGCACGTTGGCGTCGACGGCCATACCCAGCGACAGCACGATACCGGCGATACCCGACAGCGTCAGCACTGCCTGGAACGAGGCCAGGATACCCAGCGTGAAGAAGAGGTTGCAGATCAGGCACAGGTTGGCTACAAGGCCCGGTACGAAGCCGTAGAAGACACACATGAAGACCATCAGGAGAACCAGAGCCACGATGAACGACAGGAAACCCTTCTGGATGGCCTGCTCGCCCAGCGACGGACCGATGACCATATCGCTGATGATGCTGACTTTGGCATCCATTTTGCCTGATTTGAGCACGTTGGCAAGGTCATTTGCCTCCTCGACGGTGAAGTCGCCGGTGATCGATGACTGGCCGCCTTCGATGGCTTGGTTGACTACGGGTGCCGAGTATACGTTTTCGTCAAGCACGATGGCTACCTGCTTGCCGACGTTGTTGCCGGTCACGTTGGCCCACTTGCGTGCGCCTTCGGGGTTCATGCGCATCGATACTTCCACGCGGCCGAACTGGTCGGGGCTGCTCGAGGCGTCGCTGACTGCCTTGCCGTCGAGTGCGGGCTTGCCGCCGGGGGCCTTCAGAGCATACAGAGCATAGCCGAAGTTGTGCTCGGTGCCGTCCTGTGCGCTCTGGATGTAGGGCTTGACCGACCAGCGGAGCTTCAGGTCGCTCGGCAGCAGGCTCTTGGCTGCGGGAGATTCGAGGAGCTGGTTGATCTCGGCGATGGCACGGGAATCGGGCGCATAGCCCACGGTCGCACCCTGGCCGCCGGTCTGCAGCAGGGCTGCCAGCGGGGCGGCGTTGTAGAGAGTGTCGGCGTCGAGACGTGCGTAGAGGGCGTTGAGCGAATTGCTCAGATCGGTTGCCTGATAAGTCTCGTAGAATTCGAGATTGGCCGAACGCTGCAGCAGGTCGCGTACGCGTTCGTGATCCTTGACACCCGGAAGCTCAAGCAGGATCTGGCCGTCCTTGCCCTGGAGCACCTGGATGTTGGGGCTCACAACGCCGAACTGGTCGATACGCTTGCGGAGCACATTGGTGGCCGAGTTATTCACACGGTCGGTGACTTCCGATTTCAGCTTCGAGCGTACGGCGTCGTCACCGCTGCCGGCGGGTACAAGACCCTGGAACAGGACCGAGAAGTCGGCAGTCGGGTTAAGCTTGCGGTATTCGTTGACGAATGTTCCGACGAAGTCGTCGGTCTGATGGCTGTCTATCTGGGCCTTGGCTGCTGCGATTGCCGATTCGAACACCGAGTCGGTGTCGCCGGTCTTCATCGATCGCAGCATGTCGGGCATTTCTATCTGAAGAATCACGTTCATACCGCCCTTGAGGTCGAGGCCGAGGCCGACACCCCACTTGCGGACTTCGTTGAGTGAGTAGCCAAGGTAAACAGGCTTCTCGCTCAGAGAGTCCATGTAGTACTTGTAGGCTACGTTGTAGGTTGAGTCGCTGCCGTCCGATATTTCTGTGGCGTATGCCTTTGCCTTCTGCTCATGGCTGTTCGACACGAACGTGAACGAAAGGTAGAACAAACATACGATCACCAAGAAAATAGCGATAACACCGGCTACGATGCTTCCTAAATTTCCTTTGCTTTGCATGAAATGTATGGTTTAAAGTTGTTATAAAATATTTTCCGTTGTTTTTCAGCTTGCAAATATAGCGCTTTTTCTCCAAAAAAGCCTAATTTAGCCCTAAATTTTCTATTTTTGCCGCTATTTAGGGCCTGTTGGTCGTATGTTTGGCTGGCAAAGGTGCGGTCAGTCGCGGTCGAGGAAGAAGCGTGGGACGTTGCACACGAAGGTGCCGGGGCGGTCAAGGAGCGGCTCGGAGGCTATCAGGCCGGCTACGGTGATGTCGCCGATCACGTAGTTGCTCTCCTCGCTCGTGAACTGCTCGTGGATCTTCGAGAAATTCAGGATCTTCTGCACCTCCGTCTCCTTGTAGCGGGCGTAGATTTTCAGCGTGATGTCCGTCGTGTAGTCGGGTTTCTCGATGTAGTTCATCTTCTTGTATTCGTAGCGGTAGTTGTTCAGCCGCGCCATGATGTCGCTCAGGATCGACGAGGCCGTGGGCAGGCTTCCCGCTCCTTTGCCGAACATGAACTGGCGGTCGTAGCACTCGCCGCGGATCACCACGCCGTTGTATTCGTCGTC
>CAJJQT010000192.1 GCA_905193995.1 uncultured Porphyromonadaceae bacterium
GGGTTAGTTCGATATCCTCTTTGATGTGGTATTTCATGTATGTCCAAACTTTTATGTAACATATGTTACATAGAAGTTTACCAGCCAGACACAGGCACATCAATGTTTTCAAAAGAGCCATATGCTTGGATCGTCAGCGCATCTCGTCAAGATGCGCCGCGAGGAAGCGGGCTTGCTCCAATGTGTGCGCGTAGACAAAGCTCTTGCGATTTTGCGGGCTGGAGATAAACGGAATGTCACGATGCGAACCGTCACTCAACACGAGCCCGACCACGAGACTCGAGCAGCGACCCTGGGGCTTGGACGCGACGGGCTCGGCGGATCCCTGCGGTCTGTGGGGAACTGCAGGGGCTCCGTGATTCTGGAAATTATGATTTGTGGCTCCCGGGACTACTGTCGGAGTCTTTTTGAAACCGGGATTCATGCTGTTTGCCGGATTGCCGCTGTTGGCGCCTTCTGCCGGACGATTATCTGAATCTGCCATCTGATCGTTAGTTTTGTTATTTCGGTCACAAAGTTAGAAAAAAGAAACCAATCGGCAAAGCAATCGCGCGTGAACGTCTGAAAAAGCCGATGTCACAGCGCTCACGGATTGTAGAGATCGGTATTGTAGAAATCCATGATGCGGCGCGCAAGCGCGAGGGCTTCCGCAGCCGGCGAGGCGGCATCAAGTGACGCGGCACACTCATAGTCGGAAATAGCCTTGCCCTTTTCGCCAAGACGCCACCGGGCGCGTCCACGTTCGAAGTAGAGTGCGGCAACCGATGCACTGTCCTGTGACTCTGCGGCAGCCGAAATCAGCGAGTCAAGCTCTCCGATCCTGGCTTCTATCCGCTTTATTTCATCGTTTTTGTCGTTTTGTATCATCTTGTAAACTTTTTTTGCTAACTTTGTGTAAAATTAGATATAATCTTTGAAAGGGGCAAGCGCTCCGCATATTTAATGACGGTTATGAAAAAAAATCTGATACTTGCGGTTCTGCTCGGCGTGTTCGTTACTGCGACGGCGGCCGATCCGATGGCTACCAACTATACAATGCGTCAGTGCGAAGGTTCGCTGACGCCTTACCCTGCAGAGGTCAATCCTGCTGTATTTCCGGATTCGCTGCAGCCGGTCTACATAAATCATGTCGGCCGTCATGGTTCGCGTTATCCTGCCTCAAGCGCCAACTGTCTGAAAATGCGCACGGCCCTGCTGCGCGCCGATTCGCTTGGAACTATCACTCCGGCCGGCCGTCAGCTGATGAAGCTCAACGACCTGGTCATTGCACGCAGCGAGAATCAGTGGGGCGCCCTCGACTCGCTTGGCATGGCCGAGCAACGCGCCATAGCCACCCGCATGTTTTATAATTTCGGGCAGATATTCAAGGGCGGCTGCACGGTCGAGGCCAATTCGTCGTACTCGCCCCGGTCGATGATGAGCATGTTCTCGTTCGTGCATCAGCTCGACCGTATGGACAACCGCATCAACTTTAACACCTCGACCGGCCGCGTCAACAACGCGACGATGCGTCCCTTCGACGTTGACGAATATTATAAGCAATTCCGCGCCGAGAACGGCTGGAAAGATGCCTATGACTCATATTTCGAACAGGCGTGCCCGCTGACAGCTATCCGCAAGGTACTCGGTGAGCGCTATCCATTCGGCAGCGACGCCGAGGCTCGCGATCTGGCCATTACGGAGTACTATGTCGTGGCCGGCTGTCAGTGCATGGGTATTGATCCGGAAGCAAGCCGGTTCTTCACCCGCGAGGAATACAACGCCCTGTGGTCGTGCTTCAACCTGCGACAGTACCTGCAGCGCACGGCAACCACCGTCTCGACCGTGCCGGCCGACATTGCCTCGCAGCTCGTGCAGGATCTGATAGCAACGACAGATGCCTTCATCGCCGGCACGAATCCGGCCGTGGCCAACCTGCGGTTCGGCCACGCTGAGACGCTGATGCCTCTGCTGTCGCTTCTGCGTCTCAAGGGATGCTATTATATGACGAATTATTTCGATACTGTAGCGCTCCACTGGCGCGACTTCGACGTGGTGCCTATGGCTGCGAATTTCCAGATGATTCTGTTTCGTGCAGAGAAGTCGGGCCGCTACTACGTCCGCGTAGATGTCAACGAAACCCCCGTTTTGCTTCAGCCCGGCGACAGCGGCATATATACCGAATGGGGCGAGGCCCGGCGCTATCTGACTCGCTGTCTTCCCCTCTACGCCCAGTAAAAAGTCCTCGGCACGTTGCCTCCAGATCCCGAGGGAGGAATGTCAAATTATATATAAAATTCGGTGATTCGCATCAAAATGTTGTGTTTTGTGTGAATTATCCGAATATTTTGTATATCTTTGCAAAAAAATATTGCGATATTCCACTATCATTATTATTCATATAAACCTTTTCACATTTTAATGAAAAAAATTCTACTTCTTTCAGCCGCGCTGGCTGTCGCAGCCACTGCTGCGGCGCAGGCGCCTCAGAAGGTGCAGGCGCGTTTTGCCTCCCGTCACACCTCCGGCGTCTGTGTCGGTGCGGGCCGTATCAGTCACGACGGCAAGGTGTCCGTCTATTCCGCTCCCGACGGCCGTGCCGTCAAGAAGGTTGCCGTACCGCAGTTCGGCAATGTAATCCGTCCGCAGTTTAGCCGCGCTGCCGCACGTGCCGAGGCGGCCGCCACAGCCGACGTACTTTTCGAAAGTTTCGAAAGTTGGGACGGAACGACTGCAACGTGGGTTCCTGACGGTTGGACCGTCGAGTCCAAGGGCGATGCTTCACTGCTGTATTACCAGAAATGGTACCCCTCCGCCCAGCCGCAGTTCGGGCCGGCTCCGACCGACGGTGACTATATGTACGGAGTCGTATATGCCGGTGTCAGCCAGGATGAATGGCTCATATCTCCTGCCTTTACGCCGGGCGAAAATATGAATCTCTATTTCGACATGAATGTCGATCCTTTCTGGTTCTACGATTCTTCGGACGGTGCGATCGACTGGGATAACATGACTTTCGTCGGAGAGCCTAAGATCGTATCGGATCTCAAGGTATGTGTACGCGAGGAAGGCGGTCAGTGGGTGACTGTCCGGGATTTTGCCGAGGAGTGCAAATCGATGACTGTTATGGAGATGCTTAACTACAATCCTAATCAGATCCTGCTTCCTCAGAATGTCGATCTTTCGGCCTACACGGGCAAAAAGATTCAGTTCGCATATCAGTACGTGGGCGTCGACGGCAACTCATATTATGTCGACAATATCCGCGTGGGGCTGCCGCAGCTTGACGCTCCCGTGTATATGATGCCACTCTCGACCCAGTACTGGGGCTTCGACCGCGATCTTAACTCGGTCAACTTCACCAGCGCCATCTTACCGGCATTCGACGATATAGTATTCTCAAGCTACGACTGGGTGCCTGACGCAACTTACAGCTGGAGCTACAATGACCCCGCCGACACCGACAACTGGCTCACCGAGGAAGGCGACATGCTGACCGTAAGCTACGGCACTGACTACACCAATGACTTCACCACCCGCAGCAATCTGTACTATCTGCCCACGCTCAGCGTATCAGCTCCAGGAGCGGCTTCAGCCGACTATAAGAATCCGGCCGACTATATGCAGATCGGCGGTATGCCCAACTTCAAGTTCAACGACGGCACTGCCATCGAGATGGGTATGCTGCCTTTCCAGATCCACAACGACGGCCTCGGAGTATATACTTACCGGCCCGATTTCGGCGTTTCGATACCGGTCTTCGGATATGACGACCAGACCGACAATTTCTGGAAGTCGTATTCTTTCCCCGAAGAAGAAGACGCCAATAACCCCGACAATGCTGTGCGGATGACAAAGATCATCAACATGATATATCCGTCGGCGACTTATGCTATCGTGGCAACCGGTGTTCATATCACTGCCTATACGCGCAGCATAGGCGGAAATGTCGAGTTCACTGCGACCATCCATCCCATGGTGTTGGATGAGGAAGCCGGCGGCTTTATTCCTGATTTCAATACTGTCGTTGCCCGGGCTTCGCTGCTTGGCAAGGACATTATGATTCTTTCAGAAGGCGACGACAGCCCCGACCTCTCTGATCTGTGCTTCACATTCGACGCTCCTGTAGCCCTTCAGGCTACCGACGATGTTCAGGCCTTCGTCGTTGCCATCTCCGGCTTCAATAATCCTGAAGTA
>CAJJQT010000193.1 GCA_905193995.1 uncultured Porphyromonadaceae bacterium
GTCCGCAGATCACCGACGGCTTCACCTGCCATGCAAAAAAATAATCGCCGTCGGGCAGATGGCCCGCTACCCATTCTTCCAGTGCCAGATAGAAGGGTAGGCGCCGCTGGGCGTCCTTAGGCAATTTGATTCCTTTCATTTCCCTGCAGTTTTTTCTTCAATTGCAAAGATAATGATTTTTTCGCTCACAGCAAACGTTTTGGATAAACTTTAGAACTTTTCGTAAAGACGCAGATATGCCTGCGCTGTCGCCGACACGTCGTATAGCCTGCCGACACGCTCCGCGGCACGGCCGACACGCTGCAGATCATAGTCCGTTGCCGATTGCTCAATGGCCCGCGCGAGATCGGCCGCATCGTCAGCATGGAACGAAAGGCCGCAGTTGCCCCCGTCGATAACTTCAAGAAGTGGCGGGAGATCGGCGACAGCAACGGGAACCCGCGCCGCCATGGCTTCGGCTACGGTCAGTCCGAAGCCTTCGATGCGCGATGGCTGCACCAGCAGGTCGTAGTCCTTCAGGTGTGCCTTGAGAAATTCCTGAGGCAGCGATCCGTGCATTGTCACCTCATTTTCAAGTCCGAGCTCGGCGATGAGCCGTGCCATGGCTTCGTGAGCCTCACCGTCGCCGATGAAGTCGACATGCACGCCGATGCCGCGGGCTTTCAGCATGCGCACCGCATCGAGCGTGATGTCCTGCCCCTTGATAGCGAAATTAAGGCGCCCGACCTGCACGATGCGCAACGGCGTGGCCGGGCTGCCGACGTCACGCCGCAGGTATTCTCCGGTAGCAATGCCGTTGACGACGACCTCGGGGTGCACGTCGGCATGCGCGCGCAGATCCTCGGCGGCTTTGCCGGAGATAGCCACAAGGTGCAGGTCGTCGGTAAAATAACGCGCCAGATCCGATCGCCATGTAGTATGATGCGTGGTACACCAGCGGCGGACATACTTGCCACGCACCAGGCGCGGAAGATTCACACCGTGGAAATGGACGAAGTCGGCGTCAAGCTGTCGCATGGTCCAGTTCAGCCGCAGCAGATACCAGGGATTGTGCGACCCCTTCGGACGGCCTGCACACCGCAATCCTACCGAGGGGGCCACATCTGCGGCCAGCCGCGGGTCAATATCGCGGTCCACAGTTACGAGAGTCACCTCGTGGCCTGCACGGCTCTGCTCGTTGGCGATATTTATGACCATCGTCTCGATGCCTCCGAAAGTAAGGCCCCACAACAGGTGTACTATGCGCATTGTCTGAATTCCTATATGTTTCAAAAATCGGGCAGTAAAATTACACAATAATTCCGAAACGGCAAAAACGGGCAAAAAATTTCGCGGACCCTTTTGCACTTACAAAAAAATGCTTAACTTTGCACCCGCAAACGCGCACATCGGGAGAGATGGCAGAGTGGTCGATTGCGGCGGTCTTGAAAACCGTTGAGGGTCACACCTCCGGGGGTTCGAATCCCTCTCTCTCCGCAATTAGCAAAATCGAATCCGCTGTAAGCCGATGGCTTATGGCGGATTCGACAAATTAATTTCCCATTCGGTCAATGAGCTAAAGGTTGTGGCCGCCTCACGGAACGTATGAAAGCATATCGTCAACGATGGTAGGCACTATATCCACGTCTTCCTTGAACATGGACGAAGAATTGACAGTGAACGCTGCACGGCCTCGAAGCCCGGAAGTGTCTCGACGGAGTTAAAATTGATGGGCGGAAGCCAGTCCATAACTTGCTGATTTATGTAGCGAAGTTATGGACCGTATGATGTGCGCGAAAAGAGGCCTATTTTACAAGAAAATCATAAAACGGGGTATAGTAAAAATTGTTCGGTTGTAGATAAAGTTTGTTATTCTTGAAATCAATAACAATGTTAAACCGCTTAAGAAAATTATTGCCAATCATGCCGTCAATATCTTCTTTGCTTTGCATTCCAGTTGTTAGAGTAGAGAATGCTCCCGCTATTTTGGGCATTATATAAGGGCCGACAATCACTTCATCAAAAAATACATTTTTCAATTCGCCGCTACCTCCGTCTGAACTTGCAATGCGAGAAATTGCAAAAGGTTTCTGTGTTTCAAGAAGATTGTTTTTATTTACGAAGGGGGTATTTAAGTCAATTATGCGGTCGGAACCGGTATCTACTTCAAGTAGAAGATTATGAGTTCTACCATTCAGTTTGACATTAAGATTGATAAACGGCACATCATATTTATATACAAAAGGAATTGAAACATAGGAATTATCAAAATTGAAAGTGTCTTTGGGATAGCAATATATTTTGAAATCGTCATAATTTATTTCAATATTGAAGGCAGACAATCCGTTGAGACCGAAAACTCCATCCCAATATTCGGGTGGATACGGTATGTGCGCGCACCCGGCTTTGTCATATTGTATAGAACCGACTTTGACAGAATTGTCGTTGCTGTACTGTATGGAATTCTCGCCGGAAGTTCCCAAATTATCAGCAACTTCTCCGTCGT
Source organism: uncultured Porphyromonadaceae bacterium (assembly GCA_905193995.1). Lineage (GTDB taxonomy): Bacteria > Bacteroidota > Bacteroidia > Bacteroidales > Muribaculaceae > CAG-873. The sequence goes on from CAJJQT010000193.1 coordinate 2,486, forward strand.
GAATAAAACCTTTGAGTTTTGGAGAGTTTGTGTTAAGAACTATTGAAGATGCACCGGTGTCAACGAGGAATCTTAGAGAATCAGAGCCATTTACAAAGGCGGTAACGTATATACGGCTGTCTCCGGCTATGGCAAATGGTATTTCTCCAATAGGTGTATCTTTTATCATTCTTGCATTTGCGTTGAATGACATCAATACGAAAATGAATACTACGAAGAAGTGTTTTATTTGTGATTCCATGATGCAAATTAACGAATAATCTACGAGATATCAAAGAAAATGCAAAAAGACTTATTTGCTTGGTGAAAAAGTTGGAGGGAATTTTCTTGTTGGTAATCAAATTTTTGTATCTTTGCGGTCGATTGTCGGACGGTCCGGCGATCGCTGGACTTCTGATACCATGAGATTTTTACTGACAACCGTATTCTTTTTTTTGAGTATAGCTGTTGCGTTTGGCTCTGACGTCAATCTGACCGAGATCGCCCGGCTGCGCGAAAGCGCCGACAGCCTCCACAGCATCGGCCGCACAGATTCGGCTGCCGTAGTGGGCCAACAGGCGATTGATCTGGCAGTCAAAAGCGGCGACCGGACGCAGATCGTAGGGACGCATGCCGCGCAGGGTGTGTTTCTTCGCTCACTCGGCCGCATTGACGATGCTCTGAAGCATTATGAAGCCGCTCTCGAGATTGTCACTTCGGAGGAATTCCGCACTCACCCGGATCAGGAAGCGATTGAGGAAACGGCTTCGCTGTACATCAATCTCGCTGTTCTCAATCTTGATACGCAGAACAAGGGGCTCGCAGCCGCGAATGCCGAACTGGCAGGGGAATGGGCTGCAAAGAGCAGTGATCCGGCTCTGCGAAGCATGATATATGGAGTCGCGGGCTCGGTGCTGACCGGATGCGGAGCAGCCGACAAGGCTCTCGGATATCAGGAACTCGCATATAAAGATGCCCTCGAGGCTGGCGATAAGGAATCGGCCTTCCGTGCCGCGGCTTACACGATGCTTATCGCTGACCGCCTCGGCGACAAAAAAACAGCCGCAGAGTGGCGCGAAACCTGCGACGGTCTGTTGCCTGAAATAGAATCGACGATGGCCAGACTGGTCTATTATCAGGCTGAGTGCTCGATTTGCCTCGCCAACGGCGACAGCAAGGATTCGCTGGGGTGGTTCAACAAGATACTGTCGCTCGATGGTATTGACAATCTGCCGTTTGTAAAGTTTGACTGCTACAACAACATGCACAGGGCCTATGCCTCGTTGGGCGATTATGAGAACGCCTATTCGACACTGATGCTCAGCAATGAGCTGCGCGATTCGCTGTGGGCACAGGAAAAGAAGGAAAGCTTGCGCGCCCTGACTGTCAAATATCAGACTAAAGAGACGGAGCTGGCTCTGGCGCAGAGCGAGGCCCGAGGGGCGCGCACGCTCATGTGGCTTTTCGGTGTGGCAGGTGCGTTGCTCATTGCTGTGATTATTTTTATAATATATGCCGACCGCCAGCGCCGCCGCCGGATGCACAAGGAGATCGAATTTGCCAATCTGCGCCAGGAGATCGGCCGGCAGCTTACCGAACAGTATATCGAAGGCCTTGAATACGAGCGCCAGCGAATGTCGCGCGAGCTTCATGACGGTGTGTGCAACGATCTGCTCGGAATAGGCATGAATATCCGCAATGGCCGCC
>CAJJQT010000194.1 GCA_905193995.1 uncultured Porphyromonadaceae bacterium
GTATGGGTGGTGACTAAAATAAGCAAAAGCATGGTAAGGTCTGTTTTTGATAGTAAAATGTTCGAAAAATTATTTCATCTTCATTTTGTAGATTTGATGGGCTTTGTTAATAGCTATGTAAAAGATGAGGAAGTAGCTAAAGATATTGTTCATGATGTTTTTCTGGTACTCTGGAATAATAGAAAGCGATTAGACTTTTCCTATTCGATGAAATCTTATTTATTTACGTTATCCCGGAATTATGCCTTGAATTACTTGAAGCACTTGCGCGTTGTTGCCTCGAATGAACGGGAGATGACGGCTTTCATAGAGAGTACGAATGATGAATTGGAGCAACGTGAGAAGAGATTGTTTCGTTTACATGAAAAGTTGCTTCTATTACCTCAAAAACAGCAGGAAATATTGAAGAAGTGTTTTATAGAAGGGAAGGGGTATAAAGATGTGGCCGAAGAGTTCGGAATCGATAGTGCCTTCGGGTATGGCGCCGCAGTTGACGGCTATGTATTTGGCGTGCTTGCGGGGGCTGTAGGCGTGGATGATTTTCGGAAAAAATTCCTTTCCGGTGCCGCTCTCGCCGACGATCAGGACGGACAGGTCGATGGGAGCGACGCGCAGGGTGCGGCTGACGGCGGCCGTGAGCGCGGGCGCGTTGCCGACGATGCCGAAGCGCTGCTTGGCCTGCAGGACGTCGGCCGACTGGTTGGAAGGCAGCGTCATTTCAGCTTGCGTAAGGCGTAGGTTTGCGACTTGAGATACTCGCCGAATTCCTCGACGGATCCCTGGTGCTTCATCTGCTCCTCGACTGAAATCGGGTCGCCGACGCTGATATGGAGCGTCGAGTTGCATTTGCGCCACACTTCAGACGGCAGGCGCAGGGTGCGCAGCTGCCAGCAGACGACGCCCAGGAAGTTGAACAGGAACGAGTTGGAGCCGTGGAAGAATATCGGAATCACAGGCACCTTGAGCTGCTCGATCAGGCGGATGATCGACGGCTGCCAGGGGCGGTCGATGAGACGGCCGCGCCAGTTGACCTTCGACATGGCGCCGGCCGGGAAGAAACCGATGGGCTGTCCGTGGCGGACCTGCACGATGGCTTTCTTGATGCCCTGGATGGATACAGCCTTCTTGGCCGGGTCGTCGCTGGCCGTCTGGTCGACGGCGATGAAGTTGGGCTGCATGGCTGTGATGCGGTTGAGGATCATGTTGACCATGACCTTGTATTCGGGACGGCGCGAGGCAATCAGGTGTATGAGCGTGATGCCGTCGAGCGCTCCGAAGGGATGGTTCGAGACGGTGACGAACGCCCCCTGGGGCAGGTTGTCGAGTACCTGTTCGTTGTCGATGCGCAGCCGGATGTTGAAGTCATCGAGCAGGAACTTGACGAAGGGAGGCCCCGGATGGTCGAATCCGCGGTCGTGCACGTCGTTGACTTTGTCGACGTCGAGCCAGTGCAGGGCCTTGGCTACAAGTTTCTCGTGGCCCTTGAGGCGGGGCACCATCGCTATGACATCTTCGACATCGAGCACGGTGCGCTTGACCGGCTTCGGGGTTTCGGGTATATTGTTGGCTGTTTTTTCTGACATAGTGTGGAGGAGCGTATTGTTACGATTTCTGATATTCGGTGGGCGACATGCCGGTGAGGTGCTTGAAGTATTTGCCGAACGAAGACTGAGTCGAGAAGTTCAGCGCGTAGGCCACCTGCTGTATGTTCTTGCCCGAGAACCGGAGCAGGTTTTTGGCCTCCATGAGCACGTAGTCGTCGATCCAGCGCGATGCCGAGCGGCCAGTCGATTCCTTGACCAGCAGCGAGAGATATTTGGGCGAAATAAACATTTTTTCGGCGTAAAACGACACGGAACGTTCGCGCACGAAGTGTACGTGGACCAGCCGGATGAACTCGCGCACATACTCGTTGCGCCGGCTGCCGGCGCTGCCGTTGGTCGGGCGTGTGTCTTCGGGCACGTCGATGATGCGCTTGTGCTCGAACTGCACGAGCTGGTAGAATGTGGCGGCAATCAGGCTGGTGGCTATGTTCTTGTTGATGTGGTAGTCGGTCTCGTCGCGGGTGTTGAGTCCGAGCAGTTCGAAGTATTTGTAGAGCAGGTCCGATTCCTCCTGTGTGAGTTGCATGACAGGGGAGGGCTTCTTCACCATCGGAGGCAGGCGTATGGCCGACATGTTGATGTTGACATTCTGCAGGAAGGACATGTTGAAGAACAGCAGAGAGGCCTCGATGTCGTCGGGCAACGGTTTTCGGAGCTGCACTACGTTGCCGGGGAATGCCATGATGAACGTGTTGGGCCCGACGTGGTACGATTCGAGGTTGATGTCGAAGTCGAATTCCGAACCGCCGCGCACGAGCATCACCAGCGAGCCCTCGAGTTTGAGCGCGCGGTCCTCGATAGATAGGTGCGGTCCGCAGCCTTTGTAGAAGTTGCAGAAGACATAGGAGTCCTTGAGATTGTTGAACTCAATGGTGTATTCCTTGAGCTTTCGAGCCGTATCGATAGCGATGATCTGTTCCATATAAGAAAAATTTCAAGACAAAATTACAAAAATATTAGCAAAAATTGCGCTTTGTGAGCGCAATTTTCATATTTTAACCAATAATTTCGTCCTTTTTTCTACAAATTATCTATACAAGGCAGGCGTCGAGGGCGGCTGTGATGGCTTCGCGGTCCATTTGCTGACCGATGAATACCAGCTTGACCATGCGGTCGCCGTATTCGGGGTCCCAGTCGCGTGCGATCGATGGGTCGTTCTCCATCATCTCCTTGAGTTCCTCTTCGGGGGCGGTTGCGAACCATCGACCGGCCTCGGTGACCTTCTTCTGCACGCCGGCCTGCTCGAACAGGTACGACATATCGGAGTTGACGTCGAAGTAGACGACACCCTTGGCGCGGATCACGCTCGCGGGCCACTGTTTGCCTACGAAATAGTCGAACTTGTTGAGGTCGAAAGGCTTGCGGCGGTAGTAGACGAATGTGCCGATACCGTATTCCTCGGCCTCGCCTTCCTCATGGTCATGGTCGTGATGATGGTGGTGGTGATGATGCTCATGTTCATCATGTTCATCATAGTCATCGTGCTCATCGTGCTCGTGATGATGATGTTCGTGATGTTCGTGATGGGCTTCCTCTTCCTCCTCGTCGGTGGCGGGACGCTCGAGCTCGGCGATCCATGCGGCTGACGTGGCCACGCTGTCGTAGTTGAACTTATGGGTGTTGAGCAGCAGGTCGAGGTCGACGTCGGCCCAATCGCAGCCGATGATTTCGGCGTGGGGCTGCAGGGCACGCACGATGCGGCGGATGTGCTCGGCGTCGTGCTTCGTCACTTCGGATATCTTGTTGAGCAGGATGATGTTGCAGAATTCGATCTGGCTGATGACGAGATTCTCGATATCTTCCTCGCCGATGCCGGGGCGCGACAGCCGGTCGCCGCAGCCGAATTCGCTGCTCATGCGCAGGGCGTCGACCACGGTGGTTATGCAGTCAAGCACCGGGATGGGGCCGTCGTGCCGTTCGCCGACCATCTGCGGGATCATGGCGATGGTGCGGGCGATGGGCTCGGGCTCGCAGATACCGCTGGCCTCGATCACTATATAGTCGAATTTACGGGAGTTGGCGATCTCCATCAACTGCTTCACCAGATCCATTTTCAGTGTGCAGCAGATGCAGCCGTTCTGCAGGGCCACGAGGTCGCCTTCGCCCTGGGCGCCTACGACGCCGCCCTTCTGGATGAGCTCGGCGTCAATGTTCACCTCTCCTATGTCGTTGACAATTACGGCGAAGCGGATTCCGCGGCGGTTGTTAAGTATGCGGTTGAGCAGCGTGGTCTTGCCGCTGCCAAGATAGCCGGTAAGCAAAAGCACCGGCAGTCGGTCGTTCGTTTTCATCTCAAAACTCAAATTTAGTGCAAAATTACAACAATTCCGCGATAAAAATATCCAAAAAAGTGGCAAAGTCGTAATACTTTTTCATTCAATGTTTTTCAAGTTTACCGTTGCGGTTGAAATGAAGCGTTATGGATACTTTATTACCGGTTCGTTTATAGATTTGACCGTTATATTCAACGTGCTCGAGAGTGACAACCCCGCCAATGGAAGCCGGAGGCAGATTGGCGATGTAGCTGATATAGCATTTGAGGTGAGC
>CAJJQT010000195.1 GCA_905193995.1 uncultured Porphyromonadaceae bacterium
GTTGTAGTGGCCCTGCTTGAGCAGCATCACCTTCTCGTAGCGGCCGGTCTCGCGGTTGTAGGTCATCAGCGACGCCGGGTCGAAACGCCGCGAAGTGAAGTCGCCGTCGAGGAATACCATCGATCCTGGCAGCTCGTCCATCTCCAGCGAGAAGTGCACAACCACGTAGTCGGCCTCGGTATCGGAGCTCTCGGAGCCGTACCGGCGTACGAAGAAGCGGCCGTGCTGCGTGCTGTCGTAGACATAGGGTTGGTCGGCGCGCGGCACGTCGGTCATCAGTTCGAAGTGATAGTAGGGTTCGGCCCACACGATGTCGGCCACGCCCATGCCGGGGTAGTTGATGTCGGCGACCTCCATGCGGCGGTATTCGTTGCCGGCCTCGAAGATCAGCGGTGCCGAGTGCTCGTACACGGCCGTGGCGCCGGACATGCGCAGGGGCTGCCGCAGCATCACCTCGTTGTCGCGCCGGCCGTTCTGGGCGATCATCACCTTGAGGTCGTTGAACGGATCGGCCACGCGGGCGCGCTCGGTGTCGACGGCGACGGACAGCTGCTGGTGCCCGACGTTGTAGTCGATGTCGGTGCGCGAGGTCACGGAGGTCGAGATCGGGGCTGACTGCTCCGACAGCATCACCCGGCGGGTCATCCACACGTCGTCCGGGTCGTCCTCGGGGTACACCTCAATGAGATAGTTGCCCGACAGGGTGGGCGATATGTCCTCGTTGGGAAACTGAAAGCCGTAATGGACGTAGTGTACGGTCGTGCCGCGCGAGTACTCGTAGGCCTCGATGGCGCTTTCGTTGAAGCCGTCGAGGTACACGGCCTCGGCCAGCACCGACGGCTGCCAGTTGGCGTCGCAGCGGACGACGCGGTAGCGCAGGAAGGCGCGGTCGTCGCTCAGGTGGTCGAATTCGACCGTCACGGGCGCGCCGAGGCCCATGAAGGCCACGGGGGGGGCGAAGCGGTCGCCGTCGACCGATAGTGTCACCGTGCGGATGCGCTCGTTGTAGATGCCGTCCATGGTGTCGTGCGGTTCACGGGCGCCGGCGATGATGGCGGCTGTCAATGCTATGGCTGCGATCAGTCGCCTCATCTCCAGTCGATGGGTGTCAGGCCGTGTGCGCGCAGGTAGTCGTTGGCCCGCGAGAAGTGGTGGTTGCCGAAGAAGCCGCGATGGGCCGACAGCGGCGACGGATGAGCCGATTCGAGCACCAGATGCTTCGACCGGTCGATCGAAGCGCCCTTGCGGCGGGCATAGTTGCCCCAGAGCAGGAATACGATGCCCTCGCGCTCGTCCGACAGATGGCGTATCACGGCGTCGGTGAATTCCTCCCAGCCCCGGCCCTGATGGGAACCGGCCTGCCCTGCGCCGACGGTCAGCGTAGAGTTGAGCAGCAGCACGCCCTGGTCGCTCCACCGCCGCAGGTTGCCCGAGGGGTAGGGCGCCACGCCCGTGTCGTCGGCTATCTCCTTATATATATTCTGCAACGACGGCGGCAGGGGGGTGCCGTCGTTCACCGAGAAGCACAGCCCGTTGGCCTGTCCCGGTTCGTGATATGGGTCCTGTCCCAGTATCACTACCTTGACCTTATCGAACGGACATGCGTCGAAAGCGGCGAATATGCGTCCGGCCGACGGGTAGACGGTACCCGCGCTGTAGGCCTGTCGGATGAAGGCCGCCAGGCTCTCGAAATACGGTGCGGCGAACTCCCGGCTCATGATTTTCTGCCACGATGGCTCTATTCGTACATACATATCTCAGATTTTTTTGCAAATCTACGAAAAAATGTCTACTTTTGCACCATCAAACCGGATTTATTCCGTATGTGCCCGTAGTTCAATGGATAGAATTTCGGATTCCGGTTCCGACGATTAGGGTTCGACTCCCTACGGGCATACAACCAGCCGTTCCGGTCACTTCCCCGGAGCGGTTTTTCATATTATGGACATAGTGATACTCGATGGCCATGTGGCCAATCCGGGCGATCTGTCGTGGGATGCGATCGCCTCGCAGGGCTCGCTGACGGTCTACGACCGCACCGCGCCGGCCGATGTCGTGGCCCGCGCCGGCCGTGCCGAAGCCCTGTTTGTCAACAAAATAGTGCTGACGGCCGACATAATAGACCGCCTGCCTCATCTGCGCTTTATCGGCGAGCTGGCCACGGGCTACAACAATATCGACATCGAAGCCGCCCGGCGCCGGGGTATTGTCGTGAGCAACGTGCCGGCCTACAGCGGCGACTCAGTGGCGCAGACCGTCTTTGCCCTGCTGCTCGAACTGACCAACCGCGTCGGCCGCTATGACGCTTCGGTGCGCGCCGGCGCCTGGGCCTCGTGCGCCGATTTCAGCTATACGCTCGGCCCCATCACCGAGCTTGCGGGCCTGACCATGGGCATATACGGCCTCGGCAATATCGGCTCGAAGGTCGCCGCCGTGGCCCACGCCCTGGGCATGCGCGTAGTGTCGTCCACGTCGAAGGACGCCGACGCCATAGCGCCGTACGTCGAGAAAGTCTCATTCGACGAAATGGTGGCATGTGCCGACGTCATATCCGTGAACGCGCCTCTGACCGCCGCCAACCGCGGCCTGTTCTCAGGCGCCGTCTTCCGCCGCATGAAGCCCACGGCGCTGCTGATCAACACCGCCCGCGGTACCCTGATTGATCCGGAAGCGCTGGTAAACGGGCTGGAAAGCGGCAAGATCGGCGCAGCCGGCCTGGACGTTGTGGAAAACGAGAACGGCCTGTTCTACTTTAACCATATGGGCGATGCGTTGCAGAACCGCGAACTTGCCATGCTGCGCAGCTTCCCGAATGTGATCTTTACCCCGCATACCGCGTTTTATACCGATGTGAACGTGGCCAGCATGGTGGAAAGCGCCTTTAAGGCTGTGCGCGCCATGGCGGATGGCGAACAGACCCCACTGGAGGTGCGCCTGTGACAGAACCGGGCCGTGCCGAATCTGCCGCTGCGCTGGCCCAGTGCCCGCGGCTGGCGGCAGGGGAGCCATTTGACTTTGTCTGTGCAGGCTGCGGGGACTGCTGCCGTAACCGGCGGGACCTGGTGCTTTCCGGTTATGACCTGTACCGCATTGCCCGCCGCCTGGGCCTGCCCCCGCGCTTGACGGCGGATGCTTTTTGCAAGCAGGAGTTTGCCCCGCAGACCCTTTTGCCTGCCGTGGTGCTGCGCCCCAATGCCCGCACAGGCAACTGCCCCTTTTTTGAGGCCGATGCCTGCACCATCCACGCCGACCGCCCGCTGGCCTGCGCTCTTTACCCGCTGGGCCAGGCCATTGACCCGGCAACAGCCGCCATGGAATATTACGTGCAGCTGCCATTGTGCGGTGCCCGCGTATCCGCGCAGGAACAGCGCACCCTGCAAAATTACCTGGACGATGCCGCCATCACCGCCCGCGCCGGGATTGACGCCCGGTGGGCTGTGGTGTGTACCCAGCTTTCGGATAAGCTGCAGCAGGCAGGCGGACGCGAAAACCCGCGCTACCTGCCCGCCGCCCGCCGCATTGCACGCGCCCTGTATTTTGATTATTCCATCCAGGATGATTTTTACCCCCAGTTCAACGCCAACACCCAGGCGCTTTGGCCGCTGCTGGATAAAATGCTGTGAGATCAACCATCAGCGGCTCGGTAAGCGAGACATTGATGTATGCAAGAACAGAAAATAAAATGTATTATGAAGAGGAGGGAAAACCATGGCACCCAAACTGTTATGCGGCCTGCTGCTGACGTTGGTTGGCCTTGTATTTTCTTCGTTCTGCTTTATCTATGCCGTTATGAACCCCTGGAACTATAATGGCATTAACGGCCTGCTGGGCAGCTTTTTGGGTACCCAAACGCTGGTGCCGTTCATCATCTCCACAGCGGCCATGTGCGCGGGGCTCATCCTCTGCTTCTATGTGGCGTTCCACAAGGACAATAAGGATAAATAACCTGAAGCCATAATAAAATCATAAAGCAGCAGCCCCCGCACCGATGATTTTGTGCGCACATCGGTACGGGGGCTGCTGTCTATTATAAAACGGATGTTAAGGTAATACCGTACAATTCCCGCCTGACGGCTTAAGCACCGCTCCGGCGGCTGCGGCACGGC
>CAJJQT010000196.1 GCA_905193995.1 uncultured Porphyromonadaceae bacterium
GTCAACAAAGCCCGATATCTTGACTACATCAAGCAGGTCATACTGATCCTGCGGGGTGACATTCTCGAGATATTCCGGCACGAGCCGCGCACCAAGGCGGTTTTCGGTCAGCTGCTTTACTCGGAAAGAATATGTGACCGGCGGTTTGCGCACATGCACCGTGTCGCCCACGTGAATCACACGCGCCGGCTTCACCGGATTCGTATCACTGTTGACCGTGATGCGCCCCTTCTTGCAGGCATCGGTGGCAACGGTGCGTGTCTTGTAGATACGCATCGCCCACAGCCATTTGTCTATGCGTACTTCTGTCAGAGGCATGTCATTTGTTGTTGAACTTACACATGGCATTTTGGGCGCCGGCCAGAACAAATTCGCTCACACACTGCGCCGCGATCTCCAGCCGCGCCGGCAGGGCCTCTTCCTGTTCGGAAGTGAAACGGCCGAGGACATAGTCTATCTGACACCCGCGTGCGAAATCGTTGCCTATACCGAATTTCAGCCGGGCGTAGGCTTCCGTACCGATCTGCCGGGCAATATCCTTCAGACCGTTGTGTCCGGCATCACTGCCGCGGGTCTTCAGACGGATGGCGCCGAACGGCAGTGCGATGTCGTCGACAAGCACAAGGATATTTTCAAGGGGTATATTCTCCTTGACCATCCAGTAGCGCACAGCACTTCCGCTCAGATTCATGTATGTCGACGGCTTAAGCAATACGACCTGCTTGTTTTTCAGCCGTCCGCGTCCGATATCGCCATAACGCTCGGTACTGAAAGTAATATTGGACGCCTTCGCAAAGGCGTCCAATATCATAAAACCGATGTTGTGACGGGTTCCGGCATATTCAGGGCCGATGTTACCCAGACCAACAATAAGGTACTTCATTCAGCAGACGCTCATATTACTTGGCGGCAGCGGCTGCAGCGGCAGCACCACGAGCGGCACGGGTAAGCTGTACGGCGCAGACAACAGCGTTCTTGGCATTGACAAGCTCCATATTCTCAAAGTGGAGATCGCCTACGGCAAGCGACTTGCCCAGACCGAGGTTGTCGACGTTGATAACCAGACGCTCGGGGATGTTGGTATAAATAGCCTTCACTTTCAGCTTCTTCATCGAGAGGCTCAGTTTACCGCCGGCCTTCACGCCCTCGGCGTGACCTTCGAGCTTAACGGGCACCTCAACGACTACCGGCTTCTTGTCGCCTACCTCGAGCAGGTCGATGTGAAGGATGTTGTCCTTGACGGGATCGAACTGGATATCCTTCAGGACGGCCATGCGGGTTTCGCCGTTGATATCAAGTTCGACAGCATAGATGTCGGGGGTATACACGAGCTTACGTACTGCGTCGTTGCTGACAGTCAGATCGGTGGTCACGAGGCCTTTGCCGTTGCCGATCTCTACGACTTTCTCACCTGCTTTGAGAGCCTTGTTGTAGGGCAGTTCTACGATTTCGCCGCCGTTGAGGACAACGGGGATCAGATTCTGCTCGCGGAGGGCCTTGGTAGCCTTCTTGCCAAGCTCAACGCGAGGCTGAGCTGAAAGTTTGAATGTTTTCATTTCTTTAAAATAATGTGTTACTCAAAATTAAGACGCTTCTTAATTTCCCATCACACGGGATCGCTAAAAAGCGGTGCAAAGTTAGTGATTTTTTGTTAAACGGCCAATAAAAGCCTCTCAATTTTAAAAATAATTTGTCCGAATCGATTTTTATGTATAATTTTGCATCATCAAATCGTCGAACGCGGTAGTAGCTCAGTTGGTAGAGCACTAGCTTCCCAAGCTGGGGGTCGCGGGTTCGAGCCCCGTCTACCGCTCCAAACTGAAAGAACCTTTGAAATTAAGCATACTGATGCCAAATTTCAAAGGTTTTTATATGCCCAGCACCATTTTACATATCAATGATGCTTTGAATACGTTCAGAGATTCAGGTAGGAGCGCAGGGCGTCGACATACATTTCGAAGGCTTTGCGGCCGGCGGGAGTGATCGAACAGGCTGTGCGGGGACGTTTGCCGGACATGCCTTTTTCTACGGTGATATACCCTGCCGTCGAGAGCTTGTCAAGCTGTACGCTCAGATTCCCGGCCGTCGATTCTGTCTTCTCCTTGAGATACACGAAATCTGCTTCCTCCACATTCATAAGTATGGACATCACTGCAAGGCGCAGCTGAGAATGCAGGAGCGGATCCAGTTCTTTCATTTCTGTAAACGGGTCTTATGGTTGAGAATATGTCCGGGAATGACCATCATGCAGATGAATGCGACCATAAACATCGGCATAAACCAGATAGCATATAGTTTCACGCCCCCGACAAGGCAGCATAGCGTAAATATGCCGATTGTCAGTCCTGTGCCGCCGCCAAAGACCAGGGATCTTTCTTTGAAAATAATACCTTGGAATATTTCAGCGAAAGGCACGATGATCAGTGCAAAGGCAAACCATGTCGGCCATGTGTCGACGCCACCTATCAGCATGAAACCGAGGCAGATGGCAGTCATTGCAAGAGCCGCAAATCCGACAGCAGTCCAGATTTGCGAAGTTACGCGGTCTGAATAGTTCTTTACTCCTCGCTCACAGTGCTGTTTGCGATCCATTATCGGGGTCAGCGTGCCGCCGATGACCCAGATCAGGAACCACAGCCAGTTGTAGGCCGGATTATGTGTCACGACGAGCAGAAGCCACACAAGCGCCGATACCGCTACGCAGAGGTAGCCCCACATCAGCATGATGTTGCCGTTGCCGATGTAGCGGTCTTTTGTGCGCTCGATCATTGAAGTAATGACTTCAATGCTTTCTTTCTCTGTTAGTTTTCGATCTTCCATTTGAAGAGTTTTTAATAGTTTTACATTCGGTTTATTTTATAAACCATTTTGGTCTGAAATAAGGGCGGTCGCGCGATTCCGCCCTGATCCGACGACAAAGTTAATACGGTTTATAATATAAACCAAATTTTTTCGTGAATATTTTCCATCATACCGCATTTTTTTCAAAGGCTTCCTGAAATTTTGTAACTTTGCACACACATACAACCGTAAATAATGCAGGATCATAATATTCATCATCCGACTGACGAATCGAAAAAACGTTGCCGCTGGTGCGGCGACGATCCGCTGTATATCAGGTACCACGACGAAGAATGGGGACGCCAGGCAACGGACGACCGAACGCTTTTCGAATTTCTTCTTCTCGAAGGCGCTCAGGCCGGGCTTGCATGGATTACGGTTCTGCGCAAGCGCGAGGCATACAGGCGTGCATTCTGTAACTTTGACTATGAAAAGGTGGCTGCAATGTCCGAGGATGACGAGGAGCTACTGATGCAGAACGATGGAATAATCCGAAACCGGCGAAAAATCCACGCCGCCATCGCCAACGCACAGCTCTTCGGCGACATCGTCCGAGAATTCGGATCTTTCTACAATTATATAATGGATTTTTTCCCGGAGCGCAGAAGAATCATAAACGATGTGCCAGACGAGCCCACCCTCCCCGCTTCGTCGGCCGTTTCCGACGCAATCAGCCGCGACATGAAACGACGTGGTTTTCGGTTTTTCGGCACGACAATATGCTATGCGTTTCTTCAGGCAACAGGATTCATTGACGACCACTGCAACGATTGCGCATTCAAGAGTTTCAGTCGGTAAACTCCGATAAGGCCGCCAGAATGCGGCGTGTGTACGACAAATCTGTCAGCAGCTTGGATATACCTATCGCCAGTCCTATCGCAAGCCCCACAAATGCCGATATGATGAGTATTGCATCGCCACTGTTGTAAAGCATGGCCAGCAGGATAACGATAATCGGCAATCCGATAATTATGCAGGCTATTCGCGTTCTGATCTGATAGTAACGGATTTTGGTTGCGCGCGTGACAGCCTGAAGCACCGGCAAAGAGACGAGCGGACAGGCCTTGACATATCTGTAAAGCCACAGATTTACCGCGAAGCAAAATACGCCGAACAGCGAGTACACCACCGCTACCCACACAGGCATATTCAGCATAGTGCAAAGCATCGGGGATATGAACGGAAGCATCAGCGCAAGGATGCTGTAGTTGCGGACCCGGCGAGCGTAAGCATCCTGCAGCGACCCGGCCTTC
>CAJJQT010000197.1 GCA_905193995.1 uncultured Porphyromonadaceae bacterium
AGAAGACCGCCACCAGCGACTGGATGGAGATCGAGAAGCAGCGCGGCATATCCGTCGCCACCTCGGTCATGGGCTTCAACTACGGCGACTATAAGATCAATATCCTCGATACGCCCGGCCACCAGGACTTCGCCGAGGATACCTACCGCACGCTCACGGCCGTCGACTCTGTCATCATAGTCGTCGACGTGGCCAAGGGCGTCGAGCAGCAGACCCGCAAGCTCATGGAGGTCTGCCGCATGCGCAACACTCCGGTCATAATCTTCGTCAACAAGCTCGACCGCGAGGGCCGCGACCCGTTCGATATCCTCGACGAGCTCGAGAGCGAGCTCAAGATCGGCGTGCGCCCCCTGTCGTGGCCCATCAACATCGGCGCCCGATTCAAGGGCGTCTACAACATCTACGAGCACGGTCTCGACCTCTTCACCCCCGACAAGCAGAAGGTCACCGAGCGCGTCGAGATCGACGACGTCAACGATCCGCGCGTCGACGCCGCCGTCGGCGATGCCGACGCCGCAAAGCTGCGCGAGGATCTGGAGCTCATCGAGGGCGTCTATCCCGAATTCGACCATGAGCAGTATCTTGCCGGCAAGGTCGCCCCGGTGTTCTTCGGCTCGGCCCTCAACACGTTCGGCGTCAAGGAGCTGCTCGACTGCTTCGTGAAGATCGCCCCGTCGCCGCGGCCCGTGGGCGCCGTCGAGCGCGTCATCGAGCCCTCGGAGCCCGCGTTCTCGGGCTTCGTGTTCAAGATCCACGCCAACATGGACCCCAACCACCGCTCGTGCATCGCTTTCGTGAAGATCTGCTCGGGCAAGTTCGAGCGCAACGCCCCCTACAAGCACATCCGCTCGGGCAAGCTGCTCAAGTTCTCGGCTCCTACGGCCTTTATGGCCCAGAAGAAGAGCATCGTCGACGAGGCGTGGCCCGGCGACATCGTCGGCATTCCCGACACGGGCACGTTCAAGATCGGCGACACCCTCACCCAGGGCGAGGAAATCCACTTCAAGGGCCTGCCGAGTTTCTCGCCCGAGATGTTCAAGTACATCGAGAACACCGACCCCATGAAGTCGAAGCAGCTCGAGAAGGGCATACAGCAGCTCATGGACGAGGGCGTGGCCCAGATGTTCGTCAACCAGTTCAACGGCCGCAAGATCATCGGCACCGTCGGGCAGCTGCAGTTCGAGGTCATTCAGTACCGCCTGCTCCACGAGTACGGCGCCCAGTGCCGCTGGGAGCCCATCTCGCTCTACAAGGCCTGCTGGATCGAGAGCGACAACGAGGCCGCCATGGAGAATTTCAAGCGCCGCAAGCATCAGTTCATGGCTGTCGACCGCGAGGGTCGCGACGTATTCCTGGCCGACTCCAACTATGTGCTGCAGATGGCGCGCACCGACTTCCCCGACATCCGCTTCCACTTCACCAGCGAATTTTAACAGGCTGACGGCGCCGTGGATCATGCTGAGTTAAACCCGACGTTCAGTTTCCGTCAGTTCGCCCTGACCGACCGCCGGTGCGGCATGAAGATCGGCACCGACGGCGTGCTTCTCGGCGCCTGGGCCGGCGACGGCATGCGGCCGCGCACGGTCTTCGACATCGGCGCCGGCTGCGGCATCATCGGTCTGATGGCCTGCCAGCGGTTTGCGGAAGCCGAGGTGTATTTCGTTGAGAATGATTCCAATGCTGTCAAGGATCTCGAGTACAACATCAACGCTTCGCCCTGGGCTTCGCGTTGCCGTGTTGTGGCGGCTGATTTCGCGTCGGCGCCGCTTGGCCGCGCCGATCTCATAGTGTGCAATCCTCCGTTCTTCCTCACCGGCGAGAAGGCACCCGATCAGAGCCGGGCTGCGGCCCGCCATGCCGCGGCACTATCGCCGCTGTCGGCCGTCGAATTTGCATCCGCACATCTCACGCCCGAGGGTAGGGCAGCACTGATTTTTCCGGCCGAGATGCTCCCTGCGGTCGAGGAGTGCGCCGCGTTCGCCCGGCTCAGCCCGGTCCGCATCTGCTCCGTCGCCACTGCCGAGGGCAAGCGGCCGGCGCGCGTCATGGCCGAATTTACATTTGCATCGGCACCTTGCAGCCGCTCGGAGCTGACCGTCCGCGACCGCTCGGGGCGCCCGACGGCCGATTATGCCGCCCTTACCCGCGATTTCTATCTTCATATCGACGGTTGAACCGTCGCTTAAGATTTCACCACTCAAAACATTTACAATCACGTCATGAGTACTGTTAAATTCCATGTATCGCCGGGGCGCCGCCTCGTGCTGCTCTTTCTCTGCTTCCTGCTCGGAGCGATAGTCACGGCCCTCGTCAGCGGACTGCTGCTTCAGATCGGGGGCGCGGCCCGTCAGCTGGCCATGCTGCGCATCGGCGCGGTGGTGCAGGATGTCGTCATGCTCGTGCTTCCGGCGGTCGCCACGGCCATGATCGTGACCCGCAACCCGGCCGGACTTCTGGCCATCGATACCCGTCCGTCGGGACGGATGCTGTTCTGGGCTCTCGCGGCGATGATCGTGTCGATGCCGGCGATGAGCTACATCATCGAGCTCAACGCCTCGGTCACGTTTCCCGAGTCGCTGCGCGGCCTCGAGCAGACCCTCCGGCAGATGGAGGCCAACGCCGCGGGATCCATCGCCTTCATGATGGGGCCGCACACGGTCGGCAACCTGATCATGAATGTGCTCATAATCGGCCTGTTCGCCGGCTTTGCCGAGGAGTTGCTTTTCCGGGGAGCCCTGCAGCGGCTGCTTCAGTCGACGCGCATGTCGCCCGCGGCGGCCGTGTGGCTGGCCGCCATAGTGTTCAGCGCAGTGCATTTCCAGTTCTTCGGATTTGTGCCGCGCATGCTGCTGGGAGCCTTTTTCGGCTACCTGTTGCTGTGGAGCGGATCGGTATGGCTGGCCGTGGCCGCGCACGCCTTCAACAACGTGATGTACGTGTTGCTGACCTATCTGACCGGTTCGGGCGATCCGCAGATTGTTCACGAGTCCGTGGCTCCGTGGGTGTTTCCGCTGCTCAGCGCCGTGCTGACTGCGGTCTGCCTTGTGGCGCTCTACCGTTCGCGACGCATTGATGCGTGATTTCTTTCGTTGTAGATTTTTCATTGATAAAGGTTTTGAATTGTTAATTAGTTAAAGATTAAGATAATAGTTCTCGTTTGGCGTCTTTTACTGATTTTTAGTCTGCATTCGTGCTACATGGGATAAGTCTCCTATAGATTAAATGGTTAGATACTCGGGTTTAAACTCTCACTTTTGCTTCATAGGCAGATTAGGATTTAGGTTTATAATCAATCACAATTGTCATTCAACGCCGCAAAGTTACAACTAAAATTTTAATTACGCAAGTAAAATTGCAAAAAAAATTCTGTGGTGCCATTTGTTTTAACATTCTTGTAATGGTATGAACCGGTTTGGAACAAAGAGCAAAAGCCTTAATCGGGTATACATTAGGTTCTGATCCACGATTTGATACCGAATTGTTAAAAAATGGCACCGGGTAAGAAAAAAAGAATAATCATTTTTTAGTTGGCAAAAAAAGTTCTATATTTGCGTTTCAAAGAAGAGTGATTTATATATCAGCAAACTTAATATGCCATGAAAATCTTAAAAATATTGAATTCGGGATTAAAATCGGCAGCAGCCTTGGTTACAGTCCTGAGCATGGGCATCCACGCTTCCGCCGCGACCTGCATAGTCGACAACGGCATAGTCTATCGGTTGCTAAACGCTTCGGAAGCTCAGGTTTACTACACAAAAGTAGGAGGCAAGCCTACCGTCTGCGAGAACGGCACCCCTCCGGAGTCATACAGCGGTGACATTTTCATCCCGTCGACCATCACCTATAACGGCGCTACTTACAAGGTGACAGACCTATATACAGCTTTCCAACGCACAGATATTACATCCATCACAATATCAGCAGGCATCAGTGTAGGTTTTAATGCTTTGGAAGGGTGCACGAAACTTACAAGCGTGATTTTACCGCCTGATCTTAAATGTCTTGAACCAGGTGCGCTGGATCGCTGCACGGCCCTGAAATCTATCACGATACCCGGGTCGG
Source organism: uncultured Porphyromonadaceae bacterium (assembly GCA_905193995.1). Lineage (GTDB taxonomy): Bacteria > Bacteroidota > Bacteroidia > Bacteroidales > Muribaculaceae > CAG-873. The sequence continues at coordinate 4,063 of CAJJQT010000197.1, forward strand.
TAACCAGGATCCGGCAAGC
>CAJJQT010000198.1 GCA_905193995.1 uncultured Porphyromonadaceae bacterium
AAGGCTGAGCAGCTGCTTTTGGATTTAGGGTTCCACCAGCTGCGGGTGCGCATCCACGGCAAAATGGCGCGTATCGAGGTGCTGCCCGCAGAGTTTGAGAAGCTGCTGAAGCACCGGGAAGAAATCGTTACAGCGTTTAAAAAGTTTGGTTTTACCTATGTGACGATGGATCTGCAGGGATATAGGATGGGGAGCATGAACGAGACATTGGGGGTTAAAAAGTAAGAGAGCGTCCGAAAAGCCAATCCCCTACCCTGCTCTCCAATCTCACGAAAGGACAAACCATGGACACCAAACACATTCTGGAACAGGTTCGCGACGGCGCGGTGAGCGTGGAGGAGGCGGAACAATACTTCCGCCGCGCGCCGTTTGAGGAACTGGGCTACGCCAAGCTCGACACCCACCGGCGGCTGCGGTCCGGCTTTGCCGAGGTCGTTTTTTGCAGCGGCAAGGCTGACGACTACCTCGTCGGTATCTTCCAACGGCTGGCTGCTGAGGAAGGCGAAGTGCTGGGCACCCGCGCCACACCCGCCCAGGCCGCGCTGGTGCAGGCCGCCTGCCCCGGCGCGACCTATGACCCCATCAGCCGCCTGTTGAAACTGGAAAAGCACAATAAACCGTTACACGGCAATATTGCCGTCTGCACCGCAGGCACGGCGGACATTGCCGTGGCCGAGGAAGCCGCCCAGACCGCCGTGCAGAAGCGCCACAACCTCAACACCATCGTCGCCCCGATCGTCACGGCCGCCCTCTCGATGAGTCTGCGCCTGTTCCTGGAGATCGACATGGGCATCCTCATCGCCCTCACCATGGGCCTGTCGTCGATCCCGGTAGGCATCCTGCGCGTAATCTACCGCAACGACGCCGACAAGCTGCGCCTCATCAAGGGGCGCCGCGCCAAGCTCATCCAGTGCCCCAAGTGCTGGCGCCCGCTGAGCGACTATGACCTGCGCAACGGCAAATGCTCGGCCTGCAAGGCCATGTAGCCCCGATAAATTTTCCCCAAAAAACAATCAATCCACGACCAAGCGATGAAAAGAATCATAATCATGCTCCTGGCGGCCGTCATGGCCGCCGGCGCCATCTCCCTGCAGGCCCGCACCTACGCCCTGCTGGCAGCCGTGTCCAACTACGGCGACCCGGACGTCAACCTGGCCCACGCCACCAACGGCGCCAAGGCCTTCCGCGACATCCTCAAGACCCAGACCAAGGACATCACCCTGCTCACGTCTAAAAACGCCACCGCCGACAACATTCTCGAGAAGCTCCGCGCCATCACCAACCGCGCCCAGGCCGGCGACCGCATCATTTTCTTCTTCAACGGACACGGATATCCCGGCGGCATCGCCTGCTACGAGAGCTACCTCGACTATCCCAAACTCGTACAGGCTCTCACCGACACCAAGGCGTCGCAGGTCATGGTATTCATCAACGCCTGCTTCTCAGGCTCGGCCGGCGACCAGGTCGCCGACAAGTCGAACTGGTTCGACGGCCTCAAGCCCTCCGAAGGCCACGTGTACATGCTCTCGAGCCGCGGCGACGAATACAGCTGGGGCGGCGGCCTGCTCAACAAGAGCCTCTTCACGCAGGCATTGCTGACCGGCTACCGCGGCAAGGCCGACACCGACCACGACCGAGCCGTCACCGTCATGGAGCTCTTCAAGCATATCCACAAGGACGTCGTACGCCGCTCCGAGGGCATCCAGCATCCCATCATGATCGCCCCCAAGAGTATGTACGACGTCGAGGTCATCCGCTACAGCGAGTGACCGACGGAGCCGCGCGCTCCCGAAATTCATCAGCGAAACTCGACGTTTCGTCAAAAAAACCTAAGGCTTCGTCAAAGACCTCTGCAAAAATTTGCATTACGGACTTGCGAAGCCTTAACTTTGCAACGTAATCATTAACTGAAAAAGATCTAAAAACATAAAGATATGAGTACCCAAGACGCTACACTGCCTTTCGGACAGCACACTTCCCAGCCCGAAGCCGCACAGGATCAGCAGCCCAACAATGGTAAGTCGAACACAGCCGCTGCCGCAGTGGCTACCGGCGCCGCAGCTGCCGCAGTAGGCGCCGCCGGCTACTACGCATATACGCAGATGGCCGGCGACGAAGAAGTCATCGACGCCATCGTGGTCGACGACGAGGAGGAAGTCGACACAGAAATCGTCGACTCAGACGATCCGGCCCTGAGCCTGAACATGAAAGTCGGCATCGACACCGTCACCGGCGGCTCCCGCAACACGACCGGCTCTCACACTGGCACTCACACTGGCACCGGAACAGCCACCGATCCCGGCGCAGGCACCCAGCAGCCAATCCAGGGCACCGACCCGGGCACGGGCACCACTACCGATCCAGGCACAGGCACTGTCACCAATCCCGGCACGGGCACTGTCACCAACCCCGGCACAGGCGGCACCACCGATCCCGGCACAGGCGGCACCACCGTCCAGGATCCCCCCGCTCCCGTCGATCCGGTTGTCGACCCCCAGATCGACGTACACGAGAATCCCGATGACATCGCCGACGCACTCATTGCAGTCGACGAGGTCGACCCCGACGACATCGACGGCGCCGCTCCCTTCACCTTCACCGACGTCGACACCGTCTACGACATATACGGCAACGCCACCACACAGGCCCACTACTACGCCGATGACGGCTCCACCGGCGTCATGATCGACCTCGACGGCGACGGTGTGTTCGACGAATTCACCGACGATGCATCCGGCACCACATACGCCGTCAACGACGACACATTCTTCACCGTCGGCGATGCCGAGCTCGATGCCGACACCGGCTACATAGCCTACAACGAGGATCAGGACACCATGATCGACGACGATCCCATGGACGACATTATCGATTCGGGTGACTTCGCATAATCTGCCGGCCATGAGTGAACCCACAAAAGTAAAAGTCCGCTGTCCCAACGCCGAATGCGGCAAGCAGCTCATCATCACACACCCCGGCAAAGCCTGCACCCTCCAGTTCTCGTGCCCGGCATGCGGCCGCAAATTCCGCATCGGCTTCACTGTCAACGGCGCCTCCAAAGCCCCCGACACCGACAGCCTCCCCGCACAGAATTCCGCACCGGCCGCCCCGGCCGGAATCCCGCTGGGTGTCGCCCGAAAGCCCGCCCCCGAAATCAAGAAGACCGTCCGCAGCGACGGCTTCGCCCCGCGCTGGAGCATCGCCCCTTCGGGCTCATCAGCCGCAGTACTGCGCATAAAGATGCACCGCCGCCTTCTGCCCGCCACCGAGAAATCGTTCAGTCTCGACGGCATCGGTGCCTGGACCATAGGCCGACGCGACGACGTCACTCCCAGCGACATTCAGATCACAGGCGACTGCTCCATCTCGCGCCGGTGCGCCACAATCATCGCACAGCCCGGCCAGATGTCAACCACATACATGCTGAAGGTCCTCAAGAGCAAAAATCCCATTTTCATCAACCAGCGCCCTATGACCGACAGCGAATGCATCCAGCTCAGCGACGGCGACCAGATAGTGATGGGACAGACATCCATGACCTTCCAGCTCAAATAAGCCCTCTCATTCTCAAAAATCTCTAAAACTCACGTACAATGGCAACCAACGACACAAACACAGACATAACTCCGCAGGCCAACTCCGACGAGCCCCGGCTCATACGCACCGTCATCGATCCCGTCGGCGAAACCGCCTCCGAGGACGAAGCCGCCGAAAGCAAAGGCAACGGCGCCCGGCGCGCAGCCGCTGTGGCGGCCGGCATCGGCGTGGCCGCAGCCGGCGCAGGCATCGCATACGCAGCCACGCCCGCCGACACTCCCGATGCCATCCTCGTCGACGACGACGATATCGACGATCCCACCGACGACACCGACGACGACACCGACATTGACCTGAGCGTAAGCGTCACCGGCTCTACGACCACTTCCACCGGCCGCCACACCGCCACCCATACCACTCCGAAAGATCCCACTGCCCCCACCGATCCCAAAGACCTTACCGACCCTAACGACCTTACTGACCCTAACGACCTTACCGACCCTGTCGAAAACCCCGCCGACCCCGCCGAAAACCCTGCCGAAA
>CAJJQT010000199.1 GCA_905193995.1 uncultured Porphyromonadaceae bacterium
CCCTGTATCTACTACGGCTCGGAAGTCGAATTCCAGAAAGGCGTCACCATCGACAAAGGCCCCGACCTCGCCCTCAAAAACTCGGGCCGCGCATACTACGGCGCATACCTCGAAGGCTCCGTAACAGCCGATGATTTCTGTAATTACACAGCCTCCGGCAACGTACAGAAGACACTTAACGCCGATCTCGCACAGCACATCATACGTCTGAACCAGATCCGCGCGGCAGTTCCCGCGCTCCGCAAGGGCCAGTACACATTCGACGGCTGTGAGGCCGATGGCGGCCATGCATTCAAGCGCGCATACAAGGACTCCTACGCCCTCGTGGCCATCAACGGCGGCGCGACATTCAGCGACGTTCCCGCCGGAACATACACCGACATCGTGACAGGCCAGACGTATCAGGGCGGCGGCACGATCACCGTGACCGCACCCTCGACCCAAGGCCAGCTTCGCGTTCTCGTAAAAGACTGGACAGGCGGCAAAGTCGGAGAAGACGGCAAGTTCATCTATGCGTCGGCGCCCGTAGCCAAGGGCGGCAGCGTAGAGTTCGAGGATCCCGGCACACCCGACTATTACACAATCGACGACGTGATCGAACGCGCAGCTGTCAAATTCGATCCCGCAGGCGGAACATTCAAGAGCGAGACACTGACAGTGACCGCATCACTCAACGAAGGCGCCGAGACAGGCTGGTTCCAGATCGCAGGCGGCGCACACATCGACTTACAGCAGGTCAGCCCCAGCAGTTCACCATCGGAAACGGCATGAACTTCGGCGAGAGCGTGACCGTGACATGGAGCGCAACAGGCGAAGGCGAGACCCATACCGGTTCGGTGACTTACAAGAAAGTCGATCCCAACGCCGTAATCACCATCTACGTGACCGGCAAGGACGGCGCTGACATCAGCGGCACCAACCTCCACGCATGGAACGCTACAGGCAACCTGACCGGCTCATGGCCCGGCACGACTCTGACCGAGACAACAGAAGTGGACGGACGCACGTTCTACTATCACACGCTCGACACAAGCGACGCGGTCAACATAATCTTCAACCGCAACGGAGCCCAGACAGCTGACATAACCGGCATCACCGAAGATGCATACTACGAATACGACGGCGGTTCGTCGGCTACTAAACTCGACATCACCCCCGGTCCGGAAGCTCCGCGCATCTCCGCCGATCCGGCAAGCGGCAAGCAGTTCAACGACGTTCTGAACGTGACTCTGAGCGTATCGCCCGCCACCGACATCTATTACACTCTCGACGGCACCCAGGCATCGGCTTCGAGCACACGCTACACCGGCCCGATCACTCTGACAGAGACAACCACGATCAACGCCTACGCCAAGAACGAAGTCGGCGAGACCCGCACGGCGTTCACCTACACCAAGACGGATCTACCGGTCGAAGACAAATGGCATGCATACTTCTCCAACACTGACAACTGGCCGACAGTAAACGCATACTGCTGGGACGACAACCACACGGGAGACAACGCGTTCTCCGGCGCATGGCCCGGCAAGACTCTGACCGAGACTTTGGAATGGAAGGGCAAGAGCCTCTATCATTACGCACTGACATTGCCCGCAGAAGGTCTCAAGAACCCCATGATCATATTCAACGGCAACGGTCAGACCAAAAATCTCAAACTCGAAAACAACGCCATCTACGACTGTTCAGGCAATATTGTCGGCACTTATTCGGCAACCGGAGTCAGCGACATCCGTGGTGAATACGGAATCAAAGTCTTCGCCGAAGGCGGTCAGCTTGTAGTCTACGCCGACAAGGACTGCACCGTACAGGCTGTCAAGATCGACGGTACGGTAAGAACACTTCCCGTCACCGCAGGCTACAACTACTATGAGCTTCCCAAGGGCTTCTATATCGTAGCCAACACCAAAGTGGTAATCTAAGGATACACTCAATACCGACAGATACGGTCCCGCATCTTAAAAGATGCGGGACCGTTGTATTTATTTAACACACAAGGTTTCATATATTCTGAAATTTTGGTTAAATTTGCATTTGATTAACCTACTAAACATCATAAAGACCATGAGGAATTTATTCTCAAGACTGACGGTCGCCTCACTGACGGTCGCCTCACTGACGGCCGCCGCGGCACTGACGGTGTCGGCCGACGCGCTGGCCATAGGCTGGCCCGCGAACTATGAGGGCGTGATGCTCCAGGGGTTTTACTGGGACTCATACACCGATACAAAATGGACAAATCTCGAGGCTCAGGCCGACGAACTGTCAAAGTATTTCAAACTCATATGGATACCTAATTCAGGACACTGCGGCTCAAGCAACAACATGGGCTACATGCCGCAGTACTGGTTTACCAACCACAACTCGTCGTTCGGTACGGAGGCGGAACTGCTCTCGATGATCCAGACATACAAGGCCAAAGGCACCGGGGTCATAGCCGACTGCGTGATCAACCACCGCAACGGCGTGACAAACTGGTATGACTTCCCGACAGAGACCTGGAACGGCCAGACCTGGTCGATAGGTCTTGACGGTATCTGCAAAAACGACGAGATGGCCAGCGCATCCGGGCAGCCCAATCCTACGGGCAACTATGACACAGGCGAGAACTTCGACGGCTGCCGGGATCTGGACCACACCAACGCCAACGTGCAGAACAACTGCAAGAACTATGTGAAGTGCCTCCAGGACAAATACGGATATGCCGGAATGCGCTACGACATGGTGAAAGGCTACAGCGGCAAATACAACAAGATCTACAACGAGTATGCCAATGTGGAATATTCCGTAGGCGAATATTGGGACGGAAGTTACGATGCAGTAGCCGGATGGATCGAAGCCACAGGCAAGACGTCGGCGGCTTTCGACTTCCCCTGCAAATATGCCATCAACAAGGCTTTCTCGACGGGCGACATGACAAACCTCGTGTGGAAAGCCAACGGCACCACCGACCAGCCTGCAGGCATGATCCACTTCGGCTATTCGCAGTATGCGGTGACGTTCGTAGACAACCACGACACATATCGTGACAACTATAATAAATTCAACGGCAATGTCGTGGCCGCAAACGCGTTCATACTCATGAGTCCGGGCACACCTTGTGTGTTCCTCCCCCACTACAAGGCCAACAAAGCCGCAATACAGAAACTTATAGAGATCCGCAACGCCGTCGGCATCCACAACAACTCGGCGGTAAAAGTGCTCAGATCGACAACTGACTGCTACATGGCCGAGATGACCGGTTCAAAAGGTAAGGCAGTAGTCAAGATCGGTTCGGCGCAGGTATCTCCCGACGGTTACACCAACTCCGACATCAAGGCATCGGGCAACGACTACTGCGTATGGACAAAAACCGATGTAGGCGGCGGTGATGATCCGACTCTCGGCACAACGCCCGCGAAACTGTATCTTCTCGGCAATGTAAAAGGCGCGCAATGGAGCACTTCGGCAAGTCCGGAGATGACCAAATCGGGTGACAAATTCACCATCACGGCCACATTTCAGGCGGCTGCAGGCGAGACAGTCTGCTATTTCAACTTCTCCGACGCCCTCGCCGAAGACTGGGATGCGCTCAACATGGCAGCCAACCGTTACGGCGCAGCCGTGGAGGGTACACAACTCACTGACAACACCTCGACAGCGATAACCGCATATCTCAACGGTGTCGATGCCTCGGGCTGCAAATCATGGACAATCGCGCCGGGCACCTACGACCTGACTGCCGATTTCTCCAATATGACGCTGACAATAGGCACCAATCAGGGCGGCGGCGACGATCCAATCATCGACCCGACAATGCCTGCGAAATTCTACGTGATCGGCGAGGTCAACGGCAAGACATGGGCTCCCAACGACGGTGTCGAGATGACAAAGAAAGACAATCTTTTCTACGCCCATGTCACCGTGAAAGGAGGAGGAGCACAGGCTACCGAAGGGTATTTCTCGTTTGCCAAATCTCTCAGCAGCAAAGACGGTAATAACGGCGGCTGGAATGAATTAAACGCATCGGGCAACCGTTTCGCTCCGA
>CAJJQT010000200.1 GCA_905193995.1 uncultured Porphyromonadaceae bacterium
AACCTTATGGAGTATAGGTTAAAGTTTGTTAATTGTTTTAGAAGGAAAGGAGAAATGCTGCGGAGATGGCAGAAAAAGTCGTAACTTTGCGCTGCATTTTTCCGTTACGGGCTCGATGAAAGAGCCGTTTCTCAGCAATGGGAAGCTGTGCCGCCCGGCGGGTTAACTTTATAATTAACTGTTATAATGTACGTTATCGTAGAGATTCAGGGCCAGCAGTTCAAGGCTGAAAAGGACCGCTTCCTGTATGTACACTACCTCGGCGAGGAAGTCAAGGAAGGCCAGACGGTTGAATTCGACCGCGTCCTGCTCGTTGACGCCGACGGTGCCGTTAAGGTCGGCGCACCTACAGTTGAAGGTGCAAAAGTAGTATGCGAGGTTGCAACCCCGCTTGTAAAGGGTGACAAAGTGATCGTCTTCAAGAAGAAGCGTCGCAAAGGCTATCGCCGCAAAAACGGCCATCGCCAGTATTTCACCAAGGTTATTATTAAAGACGTAGTCGCTTAACATTTAAAAATTCACAGAAATGGCACATAAAAAAGGTGTCGGTAGTTCGAAGAACGGCCGCGAATCAGAAAGCAAGCGACTCGGTGTTAAGATTTTTGGTGGCCAGGCTTGCAAGGCCGGCAACATCATCAAGCGTCAGCGTGGCACGGTTCACCATCCGGGCCTGAACGTTGGCCTTGGCAAGGATCACACTATCTATGCCCTCATCGACGGCACTGTAGTGTTCACCGAAGGTCGCAATGGTCGCAAATTTATCAATGTAAAGCCCGTCGGCGAAGCATAACCTCCGTCGCAACGACCATAACCCACACGAGTGCTTCCGGCTCCGGCCGGGAGCACTCGTCGCATCTACAGAGCATATATTTCGGGGGAGGTGAACATTTATGGGTGGTTAGAGGTGAAGTGTGGCAAAAATTTCGTATCTTTGCGAGTTAATAGAACTCAACCACTACAACATAGCTATGTTCAGAACTAATACGTGCGGCGAGCTCAGGCTCAGCGACGCCGGCCGCGAGGTGACCCTCGCAGGCTGGGTGCAGCGTGTCCGCAAGATGGGAGGCATGACCTTTGTCGACCTCCGCGACCGTTATGGCATCACACAGGTAGTTTTTAACGACGACACTGACGCCGCCCTCAACGCCGAGGCCTCGCATCTCGGCCGCGAATATGTGGTGCAGGTGCGCGGCACGGTGGCCGAGCGTACGGCCAAGAACGCCAACCTGCCCACAGGCGATGTAGAGGTGATCGCCTCGTCATTCAAGGTGTTAAATCCCAGCGAAGTGCCTCCCTTCACCATCGAGGACGAAAGCGACGGCGGCGATGACCTGCGCATGCGCTACCGCTACCTCGACCTGCGACGCACGCCCGTGCGCCGCAACCTTGAGCTGCGTCACCGCATGACGATGGAGGTGCGCCGTTACCTCGACTCTAAGGGCTTCCTCGAGATCGAGACCCCGATGCTTGTGGGCTCGACCCCCGAAGGCGCCCGCGACTTCATCGTGCCCTCGCGCATGAATCCCGGCCAGTTCTACGCTCTGCCGCAGTCGCCCCAGACCCTGAAGCAGCTCCTCATGGTCTCGGGTATGGATCGATACTTCCAGATCGTGAAATGCTTCCGCGACGAAGATCTGCGTGCCGACCGTCAGCCCGAGTTCACACAGATCGACTGCGAGATGAGTTTTGTCGAGCAGGAGGACATCATCGAACTTTTCGAGGGCATGGCCAAGCATCTGTTCAAGGAAATCCGCGGCGTCGAGCTCAATGAGCCGTTCCTGCGCATGTCGTGGGCCGATGCGATGAAATACTACGGCTCCGACAAGCCCGACCTGCGCTTCGACATGAAGTTCGTCGAGCTGATGGACGTGCTCAAGGGCCATGGTTTCAGTGTATTCGACAACGCCGCATACATCGGCGGCATCTGCGCCAAGGGGGCGGCACACTACACCCGCAAGCAGCTCGACCAGCTCACCGAATTCGTCAAGCGTCCGCAGATCGGCGCCAAGGGTCTTGTTTACGCCCGCGTCGGCGAGGACGGCACCGTCAAGTCGTCTGTCGACAAGTTCTATGACCAGCCGGCCCTGCAGGAGCTTGCCAAGGCTATGAACGCCGGCCCCGGCGACCTGATACTGATCATCAGCGGCGATGATGCCATGAAGGCACGCAAACAGCTCAGTGAGCTGCGTCTCGAGATGGCCCGCCAGCTCGGTCTGCGCGACAAAAACAAGTTCGCCTGCCTCTGGGTGGTCGACTTCCCGATGTTCGAGTGGAGCGACGAGGAGCAGCGCCTGATGGCTATGCACCACCCCTTCACGCATCCCAAGGATGAGGACATTCCTCTGCTCGACACCAAGCCCGAGGACGTCCGCGCCGACGCCTACGACATGGTCATCAACGGCATCGAGGTCGGCGGCGGCTCGATCCGTATTCACGACAGTAAGCTGCAGGCGAAGATGTTCGAGATCCTCGGCTTCACGCCCGAAAAGGCTCAGGAGCAGTTCGGCTTCCTGATGAACGCCTTCAAGTTCGGCGCGCCGCCTCACGGAGGTCTGGCCTACGGCCTCGACCGCTGGGTGTCGATCTTCGCAGGTCTCGACTCGATCCGCGACTGCATCGCTTTCCCGAAGAACAACTCGGGCCGCGACGTCATGCTCGACGCTCCCGCTCCCGTGGACCCGAAGCAGCTCGACGAGCTGCAGCTTGAGATCGCTCCCGAGAAGAAATGACGCTCACCTGTGCCGATATCATAGCCGCGGTGAGCAGCCGCGCGCCGCTCGATCTGCAGGAATCCTGGGACAACTCGGGGCTGCAGGTCGGCGACCCCGCGCAGGCGTGTACGGGCGTGCTGCTGGCGCTTGACCCGACCGAGGCCATCGTGGCCGAGGCCATCGGGCGTGGCTGCAATCTCGTCATCACGCATCATCCGCTGCTTTTCCGCGGGCTCAAGCGCATAGCGGGCGAGTCGGCGGTGGAGCGGGCCGTCATCGCGGCCATCCGTGCAGGCGTGGTCATATACTCGTCTCATACGGCTCTCGACTCGGCTGTCGGCGGCGTGTCGGCCGAAATGGCCCGGTGCCTTGGCGCCCGGGTGACTGCTCCGCTGCAGCCGTCGGCTCCCGGCGCACAGACCGGTCTCGGCGTCATAGCCGAGCTGACCGAAGCACTTAATGCCGCCGGATTCATTGAGCTGGTTCACAAAGCCTTCGGCCCGACGCCTGTCCGCTGCTCGGCTCCCAAGGCCGGTAAGTTCACACACATCGCCCTGTGCGGCGGCTCGGGCGGCGAGTTCATCCCTGCGGCCATAGCCGCCGGGGCAGCCGCTTACGTCACGGCCGATGTCCGCTATCACGATTTCGTGGATCACGGAGCCGATATCTTCATACTCGATATAGGTCACTTCGAGAGTGAATCCTGCGCCAAAGACATTTTTTACCGCGCTATTACAGAAAAATTTGCTAACTTTGCAGTCTATTACTCACAGTTGGAAACAAATCCGATAAACTACTTATAACCGCCATGGCTGTAGAAAAGAAAACTGAACAGACACCCTCGGTAGAACAGCGCCTCAAATCGCTCTACGAACTGCAGACGATTCTGAGCGAGATCGACCGCATCAAGACTATCCGCGGCGAACTCCCCCTTGAGGTCAAGGACCTTGAGGACCAGATCGCAGGTCTGAATACTCGCATCGAGAACTATTCGCGTGAGATCGCCGAACTCGAAGCAGCTGTCAAGGCCGAGCGTGAGAAGATTCTCTCGTGCCAGCCTCATCACGCGCTACAATGAGCAGATGGACAATGTTCGCAACAATCGCGAATACGATCTGCTTCACAAGGAGGTCGAATTCCAGTCGCTTGAGATAGAGCTTGCCCAAAAGCATATCAACGATCACTCACGTGCGATAGAGAACCGCAGCGCCGATATTGATGCCACACGTCAGCGTCTCGATGACATGGAGCACATCCTCGGCGAGAAGCGAAGCGAACTCGACGAAATCGTAGGCGAGACCCGCCAGGA
>CAJJQT010000201.1 GCA_905193995.1 uncultured Porphyromonadaceae bacterium
GGCAGATAGAAACTGCCGAGATCGGACACCCAACGCGAAAAGACGGGGATGCCGTCGAGCTCTTCCTTGCAGATGAAGGCCGATGGGCGCGGAATGGCGGCAAGCATGACAGGCGGATCGGCCATGCTCTGGTGGTTGCCGACATAGAGCACGGAGCCTTCCTTGGGCACGTTTTCTGTGCCCTTGACGGTGAGCTTGACGCCGAGGAGCCTGACGCCGACGCGGGCGAGATGGTTGGCGAAGGCCCAGATGTAGCGCTGGGCTTCTTCGAAGCGGTCCTCAGCGATGAGGCGTTCCACCTTGGCGCGCAGCGGCAGCCGGATCACAAGCACAGCGCCAAACCAGAGATAGGTGAAGATATTTCGCAGAATGGTCATCCCACTCACCCCTTAAAGCTGTCTTTGAGGCTGCAGGTTTCGTTGAGAACGATCCGCTCTGGCGTGGAATACTTGCTGTCGACGCAGAAATAGCCGTTGCGCAGGAGCTGATAGGTCTGGCCCGGCGCAGCGTTCCGCATGATCGGCTCAAGCTTGACACCCTCGAGGACAACGAGGCTTTCCTGGTTGAACTGGTCGACGATGTTTTCAGCGGTGGATTCAAAATCCAACAGATCGCTGTAAAGATGAGCGGTGGCGTCCAGCGCGTGGCTTGCTTCCACCCAATGAAGGGTGCCCTTGACCTTGCGACCCGCGTTTTCCCCGCCGGATTTCGTCGTTGGGTCGTAGGTGCAGAGGACCTCGAGGATCTCGCCAGTTTCAGGATCCTTCACATAATCCTCGCACTTGATGATGTAGGCACCCTTGAGGCGTACTTCGCCCCCGGGGGCCAGGCGGAAGAATTTCTTGGGCGGATTTTCCATGAAGTCATCGCGCTCGATGTAGATCTCGCGCGAGAACGGCATCTCGTGTACGCCGCTGTCCTCCTGCTCGGGATTGTTCTCCATCACCACCGTTTCGGTCTTGTCCTCGGGATAGTTGGTGATGACTACCTTGACGGGGTTGATGACACCCATCACGCGGGTGGCGATGCGGTTGAGGTCGTCGCGTACGGCGTGCTCCAGCAGCGATACGGAGTTGAGCGCCTCGTATTTGGTGTAGCCGATCGTGTCGATGAAATTGCGTATCGACGCCGGCGTGTAGCCGCGGCGACGCATGCCCGAGATCGTCGGCATGCGGGGATCGTCCCAGCCGGCCACCAGACCTTCCTTGACAAGCGTGAGCAGCTTGCGCTTGCTCATCACGGTGTAAGTCAGGTTCAGACGGTTGAACTCGATCTGGCGCGGACGGTAGCTTTCGTCGGCAAGTTCGTCCACGAAGTAATCGTACAGCGGACGGTGGGGTACGAACTCAAGGGTGCAGATCGAGTGGGTCACGCCCTCGAAGTAGTCGCTCTGGCCGTGCGCGAAGTCGTACATCGGGTACACTTTCCACTTCGTGCCCGTGCGGTGGTGCGGATGCTTGATTATGCGGTACATGATCGGGTCGCGGAAGTGCATGTTGCTCGACGCCATGTCGATCTTGGCGCGCAGCACTCGCGAACCTTCCTCGAACTCGCCCTCGTTCATGCGCAGAAAGAGGTCGAGATTCTCCTCCGGCGTGCGGTTGCGGTAGGGACTTTCGGTGCCGGGAGTTGTGGGGGTGCCTTTCTGTGCGGCGATTTCCTCCGACGTCTGGTCGTCGACATAGGCCTTGCCTTCCTTGATCAGGCGGCACGCCAGGTCGAAGAGCTTCGGAAAGTAATCCGATGCGTAATACTCGCGGTCGCCCCAGTCGAAGCCCAGCCAGTGGATGTCCTCGCGGATTGAGTCGACGTACTCTACGTCCTCTTTCACCGGGTTGGTGTCGTCGAAGCGCAGGTTGCACGTGCCGCCGAACTTCTCGGCGACGCCGAAGTCCATGCATATAGCCTTGGCATGGCCGATGTGAAGATAGCCGTTGGGCTCCGGCGGGAATCGCGTGTTGAGGCGTCCCCCGTTCTTGCCTGCCTTCAGGTCGGCATAGACTTCCTGTTCTACAAAGTTGAGCCCCTTGGGTTCAACTGTCTCATTATCTTTGATTTCGGCCATAACTATATGTGTTCGTATTGTTCAACCCGCAAATTTACAAAAAATCCGCGACCCCACCAAGTCCAATCTTCGGCCTTACAGACCTTAGAGCTATCTGAAAAGATCTTCCAGCCCGCACATGTCTTCCCATGTGCATTCGTCCGGGCACTCGGTGAAGCGTCCGATGGCCCGCTTAACCCCATCTGTCAGTTCGCGGCGTTCGCTGCAGGTCAGGCCGTTCGAGTCGTCTGCGGCAAAATATGCCAGACGGGTCACTATCTGCGCCGATTCCTGGTAAGCTCCTGCGTTGAAGGCGTTTTCGGCGATATGGATGTATTCTTTCGCGTCGTCGAATGTCATGCGTATGTGTCTGTGCTGCATAGCCGTCAATATCAAGGATGAAAGTTATGGCACGACGAGGTCCAGTGTGTCTCAGTGTTGCGGGCCGTGCAGAAGCCGTCGAAATCGGTCATACGGCGCCAGTTGCGGCACTCGTGGCAGGGACCGTATTCTTTGTTGTTTTCCTTTCCGCGTGAGGTGCCTCCGCTGCCCATAAACAAGAATATCAGATAGATGTAGCAGAATCCGAAGAAGCCGATGCCGTAGAAGAGCAGGTAGAAAGCCTCGACGACGGCTGCCCGGAAACTGTGCAGCTTCCCTGCGCGGTAGATGAGTAGAAACAGCTCATAGACGGCGCATGTCGCGAAAGCGGCCGGGTCGCTGTCGGTTATTTTGAATGCCGTTCCTCCGACCATCATGAGGATGAGCGGTCGGAAATGCATCAGTTTCGTGCAAGCCGTTATGTGTCGCCCGGCCAGGCCGTTGAAGAATCTGTTGCAGGCTGTCGGTCGAAAAATCGCCCAAAGACCCACTCCCAGGCCGATAAGGAGAATAATACCTAAGATCTGTGCCGTAAGAATTCCTGCTTTAGATTTTCTAAATGGATTGTCGGTCCGCAGTAATGTAGCTTCGCGGATTATCGGTTGTTCGGATCCGACGGGCGCATAAAGGGATGCTTGCGGCACGCCGGCATACTCCGTTATTGTCATGTCGGCAATGTATCCGGCAGAGTCGCAGTTTCCCGATGAGCGGTCTTCCGCCTGAGCTGTCGGAGATGTCGACGCTATGGCTGACAATAGAATAAGTACCGGGAATATTTTCATATTTGATGTGATGATGTTTCGGTCAGAGTTTGTACGTATATACGCCGTCGGAGGTGGTCACACGCACTATTACCGGGCCGGCGGGCAGGGCGTCCGCGTCCGCGGGGCGGCCCGCGAGGTCGTACACGCCTACGGCTGTCACTTCGAGCCCGGTGGCGTCGATGTGCAGGCGCCTGCCGTCGCGGCTCACGCGCGGCCGTGCGATGGCTTCGGGCAGGTCAAGGCCGCCTTGCCGGAGTATCTTGCGCAGGCCGGCCACGGCGTCGATCATTCCGGCGCCTGAACGCGGATCGGCCGGGTCGAGGCCGCGTGTCGAGGCGGTCTCGACGGCTGTGGCGAGCAGTTCGGCAGGCGTCAGCGTCGGGTCCGCCTCAAGCCACAGGGCGAAGATGCCCGCTGCGTGCGGCGAGGCCATCGACGTGCCGCAGTCGGTGATGAAATAGTTGCCCTCGGTGGCGCCGCAGGCATTCACGGCGGCCATTTTGGCCGGAAATTCGTTCAGATAGTAGCGGCTTGCCGCCGAGACGACATAGGCGCCCGGCGCGCAGAAGTGGGGCAGATTCCGCCCGTCGGCCGCCTGACCATAGGAGCTGAAGGCGCTAACCGTCCCGGCTGTCACGTAGTCGGTCCACGATGCTGTGCCGCCGGCGAGCAGCGGCGCCGAGTCGCGCGTGGTGGCCGAGCCGACGCAGATGGTGTTCTTTCCGCAGGCCATCGAGCTTATCGACTGGCTGTTGTCGCCGCGGCTTACCAGCGCCTGCGCGGCGCCCACCGGGTCGAGAAACAGCAGCTCGCC
>CAJJQT010000202.1 GCA_905193995.1 uncultured Porphyromonadaceae bacterium
TCGACGCGCCCTCGTGTTAGGACCTATCCTGATTCTCTTGCATTACTTCACAAGAACTTTCTTTCCGTTGTGGATGTAGATTCCGGCCGTTGTCGGACGCTCCACGCGTATACCCTGAAGGGTGTACCACTCGTCTCCTGCTGCGGAAACCTCGTCGTCGGTGAGGACTGCGACTCCGGTCTGCAGATTGTCGGCGCCTGTCGGACTGTCATGGAACTCTACCTCCTGGGGAGCGGCCACGATCTCTACGGGGAAGTCGAACTTACATTCCCAGTTGCCCAGATCATGCGTGTCGTTGAACCATGCGGTCACACTTGTCGTGCCCTCAGGCGCGGCCCATGTGCCGTCTGTGTTGCGGCTGCCGCCCATAGATGTCAGCTCGAATGTCTCGCCGGGCTGTGACGATGTCCTGCGGGTGTCACACCAGAGTATGTCGCCGGTGGAAGCTGCCACTGTATGCCGTGCTTGATATTGGGAGACGCTTCGGTTCCGTTGTTGTAGACCGTGGCGGTGAAACGTATTCTGTCGCCCGGACGTATGCCGCCCTCGCTGCCGTCGGCTTTCGCCCAGCTGATCTTCGTGACTACGAAATGCACGCCGTTAACCGGCTCTGTCGAGAGTCCTGTCACATATTCCGTAGCAGGCTCGATGAAGCTTGTCTCGCCCATTGCGTTGAATGTGCGTTCACGCGAATTGTTGTCGTAGCTCGACTCGCCGCTCACATTGTTGATCGTGGCTTTCACGGTGTGCGCGCCTGCGGTGGCCTCATAGTCGCCGTCGATCTTCACCACTGTTGAACCGTTGGCGGCTATACCGTTGCTGTAGGTCGTCGAACCGATCGACTTGCCGTCTATATAATAGGTCACGCGAAGGGTCTTGTCTGCGGGGAAGGCCACATTGGAGGCATTGTCCACACGCACCTCGAATTCGTTGATTACATCGCCGGCCTGTATCTCTTTGTCACCGGGATTCCAGCTCACTGCGGCGGCCACAAGGTCGAAGCCTGTCACTGTCACGTCTCCGCCGCCTTCTCCGTCCTCATAGTCCCAGAGACCTCCGGTCAGAAGATTGTCGGCCTTGTCGGGATTGTCGTTATAGACCGGACGGCTCTTCGGATACTCGAACATCTCGGAGAGAGCGTTGTTATCGGCATTGTTGTCCTGATAATTGTTGGGATTGTCCATGCGGCACCAGAGATCTGCCGTACCGGCTTTCACCGTGTAGGTGTTGTCGCTGTTCCATCCGCCGGTGACCTGGTTGCCGCCGCCGTTGGGTGTCACGTCGATCCATTCTCCCGGAGCGATTTTGTGATATGTGTCGTCCCAGAGCATACCGCTGTTGTATTCGGGTGAGCCTCCGAGCGCCCAGAGCACGCCTTTGCCCGAGCCGAGCTCGATTGTCTCTGATCCGTAGTTTGCTACAATAGCGTGGGGTTCGAGTCTGTCGCCTACCTTGATCTCGTCCTGATCGCCGCTGAGGTTCACGAAATATACCTTCACTACACCCATGTCGCGGCCGCTGTGTGTCGGGATCTCGATTTCGGGTTCCTCACCTTCGGGAATCTCCATAACGTTCACGTTCTTCACACGCACGTTGTCAGATCTGTTGTCCTCATACAGCATACGACCCGTGGGATCGATAGTGGCGGTAAAGGTATGCTGTCCTTTTGTCGCAGTCCAGGGTGTTGTGAATTCTATGATACGGTAACTGTTGGGACTGAAACCCTCTTTGTCTGTCACGCTGTAGACTGAATTGCCGTCTATGCTGAACTGGAAGTTGACGCGTGTGTCAGCCGGTATCTCTTCCGCGCCCTTATAGTCCACACGGATTCTGAATGTCACTTTGTCGCCTTCGTACATCGAGTGTTTGTCCTGGTTTGTGATCCAGTCAAGACCTGTCAGCGTAAAGTCGTAGTTGCGGAGTGTCTCAAAAATATTGATGGGGATTTCCACACCCCGGGGTGTAGGATAGGGAGGAATGTATGTGGCCCAGTCCTCGGAATCCTCCTCGATCCAGCTCCAGCAGCCCGAACCGGGATCTGTGTCCCACCAGGGCCAGCTCTTGTACTGGTCGAGATCGGCACCCTCGGTCGGACGTGGAACGGAGTTCTTCACCACTTTCATGTTGCGGAGCGTGAACGATGCACCGGCCACATTGCCGAGTCCGGCGGAATGCGCGCTCGCACTGTAGTGCTGCTCGCCGCCGCTCACTCCGGCTCCGTTCACAAAGAGACCGTCGATTGTCACGCCGGCATTCGTACCCTTGATACGGAGCGCCTCGGCCGGACAGTTGTAAAGATAGTTGTTCTTGACCGTGGCCACATTCGTACCCTCGAAGTCGATGGCGCCATAGTCGCGGCCCCAGCTCTCCCAGAGTGTGCCGGCGCGCACCAGTATGTTCTCTTCTATGGTCACGTCGTCGACTGTGCCGCGCGAGAATATGTCGTTGGCATGGATACCCGACGCCATGAATGTGTCGCAGATATAGTTGTTGTGCGCGTGCTGGTTGGTTCCGCCGTAGATGGCTATCGCGCCGGCGCGCCATATGAAATCGATCGTGTTGTAGCAGAATGTATTGCCCGTCTGCGAACCGAGGGCCGGATCATCCCAGCAGGCAAGTCCGTCGTCACCGTTGTTGCGCACCGAGCAGTTGTAGACCGCCGAGTTCGATGTGCCGCGGCAGAAGTTAACGCCGTCGGCGAAGTTGTCGCGGATGCGGCAGTTCACGACCTTGACGAGACTCTTCTTGTTGGCGTTGTTGTAGTCGCCGAACCAGAATCCGCATTCAAAGTGCTGCTCCCATACGTCATGTATCACCGAGCCTTCGCACCAGATGTCCATGAAACATTTGTAGACGGCATTCTCACCCTGACGGTCGCTGAGATTCGAGTTGATATACATATGGCACCACTCGATGTTGTCCATCGCGCTCTTCCCGCCGGTGTTGCTCGGATTACCGCCCGAAATACCGCCGCCGAACTGTTCCCAGCCTGTAAACTGGATATTGGTGTGCCAGATGCCGGCTCCCATCACTTTCACGTTCTTGCCCGAGAGCGAAAGAAGACCATGTCCTCCCTGGCCGTTGTGGCCCATATACCATGTGCCTTTCGGTATGAACATGATGCCCCCCACCGCACTGGCTGCATTGAATGCCTTCTCGAACGCCGAACGGTTGTCGAAATTCGGAGTGTCGGCTTTCGCGCCGTAGGCGGTCACATCGAAGATCTGGCGTCCGTTGGCGCCGTCGCTCGGATCAAGTTCTTCGGGCACGACCTCAAGTTCGAGAAAGTCGACACCGACTTCCTGGCCTTTCGTACATTTCACTTCTATAGTGTCGTTAGGCCGTATCATCTTGTTCAGCTGCACGTGACGCTCGTCGAAACAGAAAGCGGGAGCGCCCCCTGAATTCTGGCTCGGCGAGCCGGATCCATAACTGAAATACTGATACATATGATATGAACTGATGTCCATATCGCCGGCTTTCTGGCCATTGACATAGATCTCCAGATGGCCCTCGCCCTCGGCATAGCCGCCGGCCTTGCCGGTACCTCCTTCATGACTGTCCTTGATAGTATAGCGGATGGTTACTCCGTCGCCCTCGGTAGTGGCTTTCCATGCCACGCTCGCGCCTATGGGCAGATCCACATAGGTCTGGCTTGAAGCAGATGTAGCCTTATTGTATGCATCCCAGTCGGGAGCGGTTTTTAGAGACGCGCCTCCTGATAATACAGCCTCGTTCGCGGCATTGCAGTCATAGCGCGTATAAGGCATGATCGCACCGTACGATGTCAGGGCCGGCTTCACACCGGGCACCTGCCAATCATCATAGACCGATGCGTCCGCCGTGGCCATTGTACCTGCAAGAGCGAGGGCCACCAACGGAATGGATCTGAAAAGTTTAGACATTGTCGATAGTTTAAGGTTAAATATTTTAAGGTTATTTGAGTTTTTCCATCCGA
>CAJJQT010000203.1 GCA_905193995.1 uncultured Porphyromonadaceae bacterium
TTGGTGAATTCCTTGATGCCGTACATGACCCCGTGGTCGGTCAGAGCCACGCCCGGCATGCCGTCGCGGATGGCCTTGTCGACGATGCCGGGCACGGAAGCCTGCCCGTCGAGAAGGGAATACTGACTATGTACATGCAGGTGAACAAATTGGCTCATGTCTGTCGCGGTATAAGAGGTTTCACGACTTCAAAGTTAGCGATTTTTGCGCTGCGGGGCAATTATTTTCAGACAAAAATTCTTAACTTCGCCGCTGAAATCGCCGAAGAGCTTAATCCACAGCTTCTGAATAATTGTTATTATATCAACCCATAAAAATTATCTGAAAAAATGAAAAGATCCTATATCTTTCTCGCTACCGGCTTCGAAGAAATCGAAGCCCTCGCCACAGCCGACGTCCTCCGTCGCTGCGGCATGCAGGTGTCGCTCGTATCCGTGCTTAAAGACCGCCTCGTCACCGGTGCCAACGGCATCACCGTGGCCGCCGACTTCGTGTTCGGTGCCGACGAATGCGCCGATGCCGACTGGCTCATATGCCCCGGAGGTATGCCAGGAGCGGCCAACCTGTACGAATTTGCTCCGCTCGCCGCGCTGCTCCGCGATCACGCCGCCCGCGGCGGCCGCACAGCGGCCATCTGCGCAGCACCGGCCGTCGTGCTCTCTCAGCTTGGAATCCTGAAGGGACGCAACGCCACATGCTACCCCGGCTTCGAGGATCTGATGGTGCAGGGCGGCGCACAACCGCAGGCAGCCCGTGTGGTCGTCGACGGCAACATCGTCACGGCCAACGGCCCCTCATCTGCCATACCCTTCGCGCTCAAGATCGCCGAGCTGACAGTCGGGAAGAAGGCGGCCGATGACGTAGCCCAGGGAATGCTTGTCAACTACAGAGGCTGACCGATATTTTAACGAAAGGCGGGGTGCGTCACTGAGTTGATGCACCTCGCCTTGGTGTAGTGGCACAGGCTGGAAAGCCTGCTTTCCCAGTCGCGCCTGCTTTTTAGGGTTATCTTTTCCAGAAGCCCGGGGCCAGCAGGACAAGGATAGTATAAATTTCGAGACGCCCGATGAGCATCAGCGACGACAGGATCCACTTGGCCGCGGCGGGGATGGTCTGATAATCGTCGCCGTAGCCGGTGACAGATGCGCCGAATCCCGAGTTGCTGATGCAGGCGAACGACGAGAAGAACGAGTCGACCGGCTGCAGCCCGAGCATCGACAGCAGAAGGCCGCCCACGCCGATGCATACCACGTAGAGGCACAGGAAGGCTACGACCTTGCTGACCAGGTCGGGATTGACCACGCGGCCGTTGATGCGCACCGAACGTATGTCGCGCGGATGCGTGGCGAGATAAATCTCGTTGGCGAGGAATTTCTTGAGATATAGCAGTCGGTCGATCTTGGCGCCGCCGCTGGTCGATCCCGCGCAGGCTCCGGAGAGCATCATTATGAAGGTGAGAGAGAGGATGAAAGGCCCGAAAATGCTGAATCCCGGAGCCATGTAGCCGGTGGAGGTGATCGACGACACCACCTGGAAGAGCGGAAGCAGGGTAAGGTCGCGCCAGCCGAAGCTGCGGGCCTCGATGCAGTGCGATACGGCGAAGAGCACGGTGAACACGGCGATCGCCCCGATGTAGACGCGGACAACCTCGTCGCGTCGCACGATGTGCCACTTGTGCATCGCGATGCGGAACAGGTTGGCCAGGTTGAGGCCTCCCATGAACATGAATACGGTGACCACCACTACCACATAATCCGAGCCGAACTCGCCGATCGATCCGGCGCGCGACGAGAATCCTCCGGTGGAGAGGGTGCCGAAAGCGTGGCAGACGCTGTCGAAGAGTGACATGGGGCCGGCCCAGAGCAGTACGATCATTATGAGTGTCAGCACGATGTAGGCACCCCACAGCGCCATGGCCGTCTGCGATATTCGAGGCATGATCTTGTCGTGGGTGACGCCGGTGACTTCGGCGTTGAACATCTGCACGCCTCCCGATGTGTTGAGGGTAGGGATTATGGCGAGGGTGAACAGGATGATGCCCATGCCGCCGAGCCACTGCATCAGAGCCTGCCACATGCGGATGCCGTAGCCGGGCATGTCGGCGGCGACGTCGATGCTGGTCGCTCCGGTGGTCGTGAACGACGACATGGCCTCGAAGAAAGCGCTGCTGAAGTCGAGGCTGTGTGAGCAGAGCATGAAGGGTATGAGGCCGAAGAGCGAGAATACGACCCACACCGAGGCTGTGAGCAGGAAGCCCTCGCGCCTGCCTATACTTCCCGAGTCGGGGCGCTTCCAGGCCATGGCGAGACCTGTGGCGGCGGTTGCCGCGACCGCTACGAGAAAGCCCAGCCAGTCGGGCTCGCGGTAATACAGGGCCGTGCAGAGCGGTATGATCATGAAAAGAGCCTCTACGAGCAGCAGACCGCCGATGGTGCGCCGCAGCATTCCGTAGTTGATAGTCTTCTTCATGGCGGTGTCAGCTGAAGAGGCGCTCGACTTTATGCAGCGAGCCGGCCAGGCAGAATATAAGTACGCGGTCGCCGGCGACGAACTGCGTGTTGCCGGTGACGAGCATGCCTCGGTCGCCGCGGATCAGGGCGGCGATCGTCATGCTTCGGTCGAGGTGCAGGTCCTTGACGGCGGCGCGTGTGATTTTTGCGCCAGGTCTGACTTCGAGCTCTGCGACTTCGGCGTCGGTCAGCGCCAGGCACTTCGACGACGAGGAGTCGGCGTCGAGCAGGAGCTGGAATATGGTGCTTGAGGCAAGGAGCTTCTTGTTGATGACGGTGCCGATACCGAGGCCTTCGGCTTGCGGGATGAACTGGATGTGCTCGACTTCGGCAACGCTTTTGGCAATGCCGTATTCCTTGGCTGTGAGCGTGGTGAGGATGTTTGATTCGCTGCTGGGCGACAGGGCCACGAAAGCATCGGCCTCGTCGACAGAAGCCTCAAGCAGAACTTCGGGGTCGCGGGCGTCGCCGTGGATTATGTGTGCCCGGGGACACTTCTCGGGCAGTGCGCGGCACACTTCGCGGTTGTTGTCGATGACAGTGAAGCGGAAGCGGTCGCCTGCGAGATCGATCAGGCGCACGGCGATCTTGCTGCCGCCCATGATGACGACCTTGCGGATATTGCGCTTGACTTTGCCGCACTGCTCGATAAGGTCGTCGATGTGGTCGCGCGTGGTGGTGATGTAGAGAACGTCGCCGGCGAGCATGTAGTCGTTGCCCCGGGGGATGATGGTCTCGTGGTTGCGCCGGATGGCCGACACGTGGAGCTGCGACTCGGGCGACATATCGCGCAGCTGCCTGCCGGCCAGCGGAGCATTGTCGCGAATGCGGACTCCGACCAGAATGATACGTCCGTCGTGGAGCTCGAACCAGTTGCGTACCCATGAGTGGTCGAGGGCAGTGATAATCTCGCGTGCGGCGAGGTATTCTGGATAAATGAGCCGGTCGACCCCCATGCGCTGCATGGTGGCGGCGTTGGCCGGATCCATGTAGCCGTAGTGGGATATGCGCGCCACGGTGCACTGGGCGCCCTGGCCTTTCGCTATGGAGCACGCGACGAGATTCTTGTCCTCGTGGGGAGTAACGGCAATGAAAAGGTCGCACGAACCTACGCGCGCATCGCGCTGCGTAAGGAATGACGTGGGCTTGCCGACGATCGTCATCAGGTTGAATGTAGTGTCGAGCATCGAGAGTTTCTCGCGATCTTCGTCGATAATGACGATGTCCTGATTCTCGTTGGAAAGCAGTTTGGCCAGATGCGTGCCGACTTCACCGGCACCCGCGATCACAATTTTCATCGCACGAGTGTATTATAGATTGACCGGGCGTCGATGCCGCATATCTTACGCAGCTCGGCGGGTGTTCCCTGGGTTATGAAGCGGTCGGGGATGCCCAGGCGGTCGATTTCGGGCGAATGGCCGTTGGCTGTCATCCACTC
>CAJJQT010000204.1 GCA_905193995.1 uncultured Porphyromonadaceae bacterium
CGTAAGTGGCTGTACCAGAACGACCAGATGTTCAAGCAGCTCAAGGAGTACATGGTCGAGTTCCACAAGACCGGTGCAAAGCTCTTCATCCAGCTCGCCGCCGGCATGGGCCGCTCCATGGCGATCAACGGCTGGATGACGATGCTGGCCAAGAACAACTTCCTCAACAAGATCGTCAGCCCCATCGTCGACGTGCAGTACATCTGCGCCTCCGCTTCCGAGGTCCCGAACCGCTGGAAGGAAGACGTCATGTCCCGCCCGCTGACCGTCAAGGAGATCCAGGACATGGTGCACGCCTTCGGCAAGACCGCCAAGAAGCTGCGCGCTGCCGGCGTCGACGGCGTCGAGCAGGCGCGCCAAAGTGGCGCGGTCGACGGCGATAAATTCGCTGTGCATGGGATGGCCGCCGATCTCGGCGCTCTTGACGGGCTGGAAAGTGCCCGCGCCGACGTGGAGCGTGACTTCGAGACGCTCGATGCCGCGGGCGGATATGGCGTCGAGCACCGCGGGGGTGAAGTGCAGCCCGGCGGTGGGCGCGGCCACGGAGCCTTCGATGTGGCTGTAGACGGTCTGGTAGTCGGTGGCGTCGCTCTGTTCGGTGCCGCGGTTGAGGTAGGGCGGAATGGGAATCTCGCCCGCGGCGGCGATGACTTCGGAGAATGTGCAGCCACCGTCCCAGTTGAATTCGATCACCTGCGAGGCGCCGGCCTCCGATGCGCGGACGGCGCGCAGTGTGACCGTGCGGGCGCCGATTTCGAGCTGCGTCTCCAGCGGGCCGTCCTTCCACTTTTTCGAGTTGCCGACCAAGCAGTTCCAGCGGCAGCAGCCGGTCGAGGCGAAATTCTGGGCATAGTCGGCCGGCGCGTCCGGCTCGAGGCAGAATATCTCGATGCGGGCGCCGGTGGATTTGCTGAAACGCAGTCGCGCGTTGATCACGCGGGTGTTGTTGCAGACCAGCACCGAGTCGGCCGGCAGCAGGGCGGGCAGCTCACTGAATATATGTGTGGCGGGGGTGCCTTCGCGGCCGCATGCGAGCAGCAGGCAGCTGTCGCGCTCGGCGAGCGGGAGCCGGGCTATGCGTTCGGGCGGCAGCGGATAGTCGAAGGCGTCGATCTTTATCTCTTCGGGTTTCATTGACTTCGTTTTTGGAGGTGCAAAGTTAGGCATTTCGGCGCGGTTATGCAAAACGAACAAGGCGCCGCGCTGCCTTGTTTTATACTTATAACTTATCCAAAAGCACCATGCCTCACAAACTCACCAGTATCGATGGCTGCACGGCAGCCGCTTACATAGCCTATGCATTCAGCGACGTTGCCACCATATATCCGATCACTCCGGTCGCCTCGATGGGCGAGACGGCCGACCGCTGGCAGCTGGCCGGCGTGAAGAACCTCTACGGCTCGACCATGGACGTCCGCGAGATGGAATCGGAGCTCGGCGCCGCCGGTGCCACGCACGGCGCCCTGGCCGCAGGGTCGCTGGCCACTACGTTCACGGCCTCGCAGGGCCTGCTGCTGATGATTCCCAACATGTACAAGATAGCGGGCGAGCTGCTGCCGGGCGTCTTCCACGTGGGTTGCCGCTCGCTGGCCACGCAGGCGCTGAGCATCTTCGGCGACCATCAGGACGTGATGGCCTGCCGCGCCACGGGCTTCACGATGCTGGCTTCGGCATCGGTGCAGGAGACTCACGACCTTGCCATCGTGGCTCATCTGGCGGCTCTGGAAGGCTCGCTGCCGGTGCTCCACTTCTTCGACGGCTGGCGCACGTCAAACGAGACGGCTACCATCGAGACTGTCACTTACGACCAGCTGCGTCCGCTGCTGCCACTCGACAAGGTGGCCGCTTTCCGCGCCCGGGGCCTCAATCCCGAGCATCCCGTACTGCGCGGCTCGGCCCAGAACTGGGACGTCTACTTCCAGAACCGCGAGGCTGTCAACCGCTATTATATGGCTTTCCCCGACATCGTGCAGCGGCAGATGGACCGCGTGGCGGCTCTGACCGGGCGTCAGTATCATCTCTTCGACTATGTCGGCGACCCCGCGGCCACGGACATCATCATCTCGATGGGCTCGTCGTGCGACGTGGTAGAGCTTGCCGTCGAGACTCTCAACGCCCGGGGAGGCCACTTCGGCGCAGTGAAGGTGCGCCTCTACAGGCCCTTCGACTCCAGGCGGCTGCTCGATGCCATTCCGGCAACGGTGAAGCGCATCGCCGTGCTTGACCGCACCAAGGAGCCGGGCGCCGAGGGCGAGCCGCTGTATCTCGACGTGGCCGCCGCCGTACAGGCCTCGGGGCGCGACATCCTGGTCATCGGAGGCCGCTACGGCCTGTCGTCGAAGGCGTTCGACCCGACGATGGTCAAGACCGTGTTCGACAACCTGCAGTCCGGGAAGCCGCAGCGAGGATTCACCGTGGGCATCGACGACGATGTCACGCACCTGTCGCTGGCGCCGGGCGAACACCTGTCGGTC
Organism: uncultured Porphyromonadaceae bacterium; assembly: GCA_905193995.1. GTDB lineage: Bacteria > Bacteroidota > Bacteroidia > Bacteroidales > Muribaculaceae > CAG-873. The sequence continues at coordinate 2,475 of CAJJQT010000204.1, forward strand.
GGTCATCAGGGCACGACAGCTGCCATGTTCTACGGGATGGGGTCCGACGGCACCGTCGGAGCCACCCGCACGGCCTCGCACATCATCACCGAGGCCACTGACCTCTACGCGCAGGCCTATTTCCAGTATTCGGCCAAGAAGTCGGGCGGCTTCACCATCAGCCAGCTGCGGTTCGGTCCGAAGCCTATCCGCGAGGCTTACGACATAGAGGAAGCCGACTATGTGGGATGCAACAAGGACGTGTACGCCAAGCGCTTCCCGTTGCTCGACAACATCGTCGACGGCGGCACGTTCGTACTCAACACCAAGTGGTCGGCCGCGCGTGTCGAGGCCGAGCTGCCCGGCTCGGTCAAGCGGCAGATCGCTTCGCGCCGTGTGAAGTTCTACACCATCGACGCGCAGGCCATCGCGGCCGCCAACGGCCTGGGCGTGCGCATTAACATGATAATGCTCGCGGTCTTCTTCCGCCTGCGCCAGATCATCCCGTACGAGCAGGCCATAGCGTTGCTGAAGCAGTATGTGGCCAAGCTCTACACCCACGAGGGCGGCGCCGTGGTCGAAGCCAACAACAAGGCCATCGACGCTGCCGTGGCGGCCATCCGCCCCTACGACGTACCGGCGGCCTGGGCCGATGCCAAGGACGAGCCGGAACCGTTCACGGCCGACCTGCCCGACTTCGTACGCCGGGTGGCGCGTCCGTGCGACAGCCTGCGCGGCGACAGCCTGCCTGTGTCGGTGTTCGCGCCCGACGGCAGCCTGCCGATGGGTACGACGGCCTACGAGAAGCGCACGATAGCCGAGTACGTACCGGAATGGAATCCCGACAAGTGCGTTGAATGCGCCGAATGCTCACTCGTCTGCCCGCACGCCGCCATCCGTCCATTCTTGCTCGACGAGGCCGAGGCGGCCGCCGCCCCCGCAGCGCTGACCTCGAAGCAGGGCCACGGGCCGCTGAAGGATGTGAAATTCCGCATCCAGGTGTTCCCGCGCGACTGCACCGGCTGCGGTTCGTGCGCCACCATCTGTCCCGGCCACGCGCTGACCATGGAGCCGCTCGACTCGCAGCTCCGGGTCCAGGAGCCGCTGCTCGACTACTGCATGACGAAGGTGACGTCAAAGGCCGGCATCATTCCGCGCGACATCGTCAACGGTTCGCAGTTCTACCAGCCGCTGCTGCAGTTCTCGGGAGCCTGCGCCGGCTGCGGCGAGACGCCCTACGTGAAGCTGCTGACCCAGCTGATGGGCGAACGGCTCGTGATAGCCAACGCTACGGGGTGCTCGTCGATCTGGGGCGCCGACTACCCGTCGAACGCCTACTGCACCAATGCCGAGGGCCGCGGTCCGGCCTGGGCCAATTCGCTGTTCGAGGACAATGCCGAGTACGGCTACGGCATGGCCGTGGCCATCGCTCATCGCCGCGCACACCTGGCCGACCTGGCCGAGGCCGCGGTGGCCGACA
>CAJJQT010000205.1 GCA_905193995.1 uncultured Porphyromonadaceae bacterium
GGAATTCGACAAGGCGTTCGCCCTGATCGACGAGGCCATCGCCAACGACCCCGACAATGCCCAGTACTATCTGGTGAAGGGTATCCTCTACGACAACCAGGACAAGAAAGCCGAAGCCAAAGCCACGTTCATGAAGGCTGTGGAACTTGATCCGAACAACTCGCAGGCACTCTACAACTACGGCCGCATGCTCTGCGAGGAAGCCTACGCCATCAGCGACCAGGCTCCGACCAACCCCGCCGAGAGCGAAGTATTCTACAACGAGAAGATCAAACCCCTGTTCAAGGAAGCATCGCAGTATCTCGAACGCGCATGGGAGGCCGACAACGACAACGTCGACGCGCTCCGCTATCTCGAGAACGTCTACTACAATCTCCAGGACGAGACGATGATGAAGGACGTCGAGCAGCGCAAGAACCGCTGATCAGCCCGTCACACAGGATAAGCCAACACGAGGCTGCGCCGCAGGATTTACGGCGCAGCCTCGTCATTTTTATGGCGTGGAGGGGACGGGAATACCGAGAAAAAACTCAGACCATTTTGCTGACGTCAGCAAAATGATCGAGCTTGCAAAAGTTGCTAAGCGTCAAATAGATGACGTGATGCTTATGCGCTATGCGTGCTATCTTATCGCATAAAACGGCGACCCGCGAAAACCAGAAATTGCTTTTGCTCAAAACTATTTTGCGGTTCAGACGCGCCGTACAGAATTTGTGCATCGTTTTATCTTATAATCTTTGTCCTTGTATAATTAAATTTAAGGCAAATTTAAACGATGATAATTACCCGATTTTCAGTAACTTTGTAGTCTGACTCAAAATTTCTCAAATATTTTTTACTTTTAGGGTTAGGTTTTTGAGAGGTTGTGGTTTTAATAAGTGTATGACGACAAAGGACGACATAGAAAAGCTTTTCCGAAGCAACTATACGGCCATGCTGACACTGGCGATACGCCTGTTGCATGACGCGGATACCGCGAGAGACATTGTGCACGATGTCTTCGAGTCGGTGTTGTCGGAAAATATGTCAGCCGTCACTCCCGCCTATCTGCTTAGGGGTATACGCTTTGCCTCGCTGAAGCATCTCCGCAGCCTTTCGCTACGCGAGCGATTCAACAATCTCTACGCTCTCGATCTCGATGAGGTTGAAGATGACGAATGGCCCGACACGGAGGATGTGGCGCGGTTGAACGAGTTGATAGATCAATCGTTGACCGTGCAGGACAGACGAGTAGTGAAAATGCGCTTCAACGAACGTATGTCTTACGATGAAATCGCCGGACAATTAGGTATCAGCGAGGTGGCTGTCTATAAGCACTTGCGTCATGCAATGGATGTCTTACGTCAAAATTTCAACCGCAAATGAAAGACAATATCGACCGACTCCTCGATGCTCTGGAGCACCCTGAAAATTATAGCGATGCCGAGGTCGAGCAGATTCTTACCGACCCTGAGGCTCGCGAAGTATATGACATGCTACGAAAGACAGCGGATGCTTCCGCACCAGTTTCTGAGATAAATCTTGACGAGGAATGGCGGCGCTTTGAGGCAAAGCAGCCCAAACGCAGGCCCGTTATCCTCCGTTGGCTATCTTTTATGGCATCGCGCGACGCCGCAGCGGTTACAATCGCACTTGTCGGCAGCCTCGCTGTGGTGGCCACCACTATCGGTGTGACTCATTATTTCAATGCCAATAAAGAAATGGCGCAGACAGAGCAAGCCGAACAGCAGAAACAAACTGCCATAGCCGACTCCAAGGTCGCTCCGACTGATACCATTCCGACTGAAACAACTCCGCTGCCCGAAACCATTGTATTCAAAGGAGAAAACCTTGGAAAAATCCTTGCAGACATGGCAGGATATTACGGCGTGACGATCAAGTTCAATCAAGATGCCGCCAAGTCTCTACTGCTATATTTTGAATGGGACCAGTCGCTGCCTCTCAGTGAGGTTGTAGAACAGCTAAACAACTTCGAGCAAATCAACATTACACTAACAGACAAAGCATTGACCGTAAAATGAAACGCCTTATTATTATCCTTGCGGTGATGCTTTGTGTCGCTACGGCCTTTGCGCAGAAGTTCAGCTACCGCTTCAACCATACCCCTCTCGCCGACGCGCTCGTGCAGATAGCCGGACAGCATCCCGACATTCACATCAACTTCATTTACAACGAACTCGGCAAATATCCTGTCTCGGCAACCATACATACAAATGATGCCTACGATATGCTCAGACAGCTGATAGGGCTGAATCCGGTGTCGGTTATCAGTTCCGGCGGCAGGTACTATGTAGAGGCGTTGCAACACGGCAAGTTCAGCTACCGCGGTCGAGTCCTTGATGAAGAACACCAACCGGCTCCGGGAACTACAATATTGCTTCTTGCTTCCAAAGACTCAACAGTCATCACATACGGCGTGGCAGACAATGGCGGTCGTTTCACAATTCCTTGCGACAGCCGTAATGTTATCGCAAAACTAAGTTGCACAGGCTACAAGACGACCTACCGCCGTCTGACAGACTTCAACGTAGGAGACATAATCATGACTATCAATGCTGTTTCGCTACAACAAGTCAAGGTAGAGGGGCAAATGGCCTCCGCATATTCCGACCGCACTGTCTATATGCCTTCACAGCGTCAGAAAAATGCCGCGCAAAACGCCATTGATCTTTTGCGTCTCATGGCTATTCCGCAAATTAATATCAATCTTATAGACAATGCGGTTACAACACCAAGCGGACAGAATGTAGCGGTCTATATCAATTATATCCCTGCATCGGCGGAAGAAATCGAGGGCATTTTGACGTCTGATGTGCGGCGTGTCGAATATCTCGATTTCCCTACCGACCCTCGTTTTCAGGGTAACGAGCATGTAATCAATTTCATCATGCAGAAGTACGAATACGGCGGCTACACCAAAGCAACGGTAAATGAAAATTTCCTTGTAGGAAAACTGTCAAGCCGTGCTTCGATATATTCAAAGTTTGCATATAAGCGAATTACATATGATTTATACGCCGGAGCATCGAACCATGACATCAAACATTCAGGTACGTCAATCATTGGGAACTATACTCTTGAAAACGCCGCCGGCGAACCTTACCTTATTACGCGAAACGAAATATTCGACAACTCTCATTTCAGGTATAACCAGTACCCCGTTACGTTCAGAGCCATTTACGATTCCGACAAAGTGCAGATTGCAAACACTGTCGGCTTTAACTTCGATCAGTCGCCGACGGCTGAAACATCCGGCAAGCTGTCGTTTGTACCCCGACAGGCAGAAGACTACTCATATAGCAGATACGAGCCTTACACCAGCCGTTATATTATATGGTCTGGCAATTACTATTTCATTCTGCCCCGAAATTTCCATCTTAGCGTTTCGCCCGGCATAAATTACGGACACACAAACAACAATTACCGCTATCAGACTTCAGCCACCGATGCCATAGTAAACGACTCCAAAGAAAATGTATGGCAGTTCAGGGGAAGCGCCATTCTTTACAAGATATTCACAGACAGACAAAACGGCTTCTTCCGCGCTTATTACGGTTCCACATCCAATGATGTGAGCTATTTAGGCACATCTCCTTACGACAATGATTTCCTCGACACCTACGCCGGAGCCGCACTCGGTTACAGCTTCTCCAACAATCAATGGAATGTGAGTGCTGATGCCGCTCTGCAATGGGAGAAGAACAAAATCAACGATCAGTCCGTTTCAGAGGTCTATCCTCTCGCTAATGTATCAGCCGGATTTTCTCCTTCACAGAAACATTCTTTCCGCGCATACTTCCATTTCGGCGCGAACTATCCCGGTGCAAGCGAAAAAACGCCGAATATACTGCAACAGAACGAACTGATGTACTATACCGGCAATCCCGAAA